>NZ_CP021646.1:1617500-1917500 GCF_002208135.1 Pseudoalteromonas piscicida | reverse complement strand
TGAGTAAGCCTGAATCACCCAAACCAACAATGAAGATACGCTTATAATCAGAGTCTACAGGCGCTAATACTTCAACCGTTTTGCCATACGCCCCTTTAAAGTCTTCAGCAGCAATTGCACGTTCCAATTGCTTGCGAGTGTCTTTATCAAGGAACTTTAAGTTACTTTGGTTCTCGCCAGCTTGAAAAATTACCAGTGCATCAGCGTTTGCAAGCTTGGTATTGAACTCAAAGTCAGCGGCATTTGCAGAAGCCATACTGGCAACCGCCAGCGCTAAAGCAGAAAAACGCGTAGTCAATGACATAATTTTATCCTCAGATAACTAAAATTGCGGCGGTTTTACCTCATTTGGAGAAATTTAGACACAATTTGTCGGTGAAGTAACAGGTTTTACCGTTCAGTGACATTAGGTAAGCGGCTTGTCATGGCGATGCCTAATATCGTGATCATAATGTAGAGTGCGAGTAACACGTTAATTGAAAATATCGAAGCAATCACGCCAAGTGCACTCGTCAATAACAGTACGATGCCAATAATGGTGTTACTGAGCGTGACATAACTGGTACGTTTGTTTCCTTCAGCCATATCGACAACATAGGTTTTTCGACCCACGCGCACACCCTGGTGGGCGATAGCAACAACAAAATAGCAAAGTGGAATAAACCACATTTTTTCGAGTAATGAAGAATAAAATAAAGAAGTTGTCAGTAGCACTGCGGTGCAAGCCACAGTGATAGTTGCGCCATATATCATCACGCGTTTACTTGATTGATCGGCAAGACGACCCCAAAAAGCGCCACTGACTAAACTTGCAAGTCCAGACACCGCTAACAAGATTGCCAGTACCCAAGCACCGTCGCTAATATTCTGCTGCGCCATCACGGTGAAGTAGGGCGGAATAAGCGCGGAGCTTAACAGTAAACTACGGGCTAGAATAAACTTTTTGAGTGTTGGGTCAATTTTTAACAGCGCAAGGTCCTGTTTGATTTTAGCTATTCCGCTTTCACCTCCCTCGGTTGCTCCTTCGTACTCATTGATTTTTGAAAACGTCAACGCGCCTACCAGCCAAAAGAGAGCAGCAAGCACAAGTGTGATCACAAAATTGACGTTGTTTACCTGAGTGGCAGCGATAAAAAGTCCAACACCAAACGTAACAGTAATAAGCCCACTGACTGATGCAGCTTGGCCGCTAAGCTGACCGCGCTTTTGTTTAGGGATAGTTTTACCGATGACATCTTTTGACGATACAGAACTTAAGCTGCGGGCGATGCTAAAAATTGCCAGCAACCCAAGTACCAACCAAGCGTATAATTGATTTTCAGTTTGCTGCCATGCTAGTAGTGCCATGAGCAGTACACAAGCGGCTTGAATAAGTGCACCGAGCGACCAAAGGTGCTTTCTCTTTGCGTGCTTGCGCACCCATTGGCCAATAAACAATTGGGGATCAGTGAACCAGATTCGCGAATGGGCACCAAAGCCGAAATCATATAAGCAGGAGCTCCAAGTGATTGCATTAGCCAAGGTAATGTTATTTTTGGATTGAGTAAGGCATCTCCCAACGCACTCAATAGCTGACTCAATAAAATAAGCACGTAGTTACCAGGAACTTCTTTACACGCCTTTTCGTCAATCGCCTTACACGCACGAGCCTCGTCGCTATTAGTTAATTTTTGATAGATATTCTCACTTATTTTACTCACACCTATTCCTTTGTCTTCGGTTTTGCTGAAACACAGTTTTACTATCATGAACGACTTTAGATGAAATGATAAATAACTTCCAACGGTCTCAGTTAATACGCAGTAAATCATATTAAGTTCAAATAAGTATGGAGTGGTAACCATACTTAGTTGCAACGTACAGTATTGAGAGGATGGTAATGAAAATATTACAGATAGCCACGTCGATAGGGCTCATTATAATGTCTAGTGTGGGTGAAATAGCCCTCGCTGGTACGGATATGCCAAAGCCTAAAGTGGATGGCGCGAGTAACCATATTAAAACTGTAGTGTTAGGTTCTGGTTGTTTCTGGGGCCCAGAAAAACGCTATGAAAAAATGACAGGCGTGATAGATGCTGAATCTGGCTATGCCGACGGGAAAGGGTTTAAGCCAAGTTATAAAGAGATCATTAAATCGAGTCGGCGCTTTGATGAAGACAACTATGCTGAGGTGGTAAAAGTAACTTATAACGCAAATCTTATCACCACAAATGAGCTGTTAAAATACTATTTTGAAAGTCATGATCCAACCCAAAAAAACCGTCAGGGTAATGACGTTGGAACGCAGTACCGTTCGATCATCCTCTATACTGATGATCAGCAAAGCGAAAAGGCTCACACGTTAAAAGCGCAGTATCAACTTTTGTTATCTGAACAAGGCTATGGCGATATACAAACCAAAATTAAGCCACTCAGAAAATTCTATCCAGCGGAAGAGTATCATCAGAATTATTTAAGCAAAAATCCCAAGGGGTATTGTCCAGATCACAGCACGGGAGTGACCTTTGACAAGGCGAGTAAAGATAAAATAGATAACACTTTACTAGCCCAAGGTAAACATATTGTGATTGTTGATGCTAAAAGCTATTGCCCTTATTGCGAAAAATTAAAAAAAGAGGTGCTAAATGACTATCAAGGCGATATTCCACTTCATTTTCGCTATGCAGATCAATTAGAAGGGTTAACGATTAAGACAGCGACTTGGGCGACACCAACGATCTTATTTATTGAAAATGGTATTGAGTCACTTGGTTTCCAAGGCTTTATGGCGAGAGAAGCGTTTTACAAAGCACTTGGTGCTTTTAAACTAGGTCGTTCAGAGGCTTTTGACATTGCTTTTCAAAAAGGCACAGAAAGACCGTTTTGCAAGCAGTACGATATCTTTAAAAACACACCTGATGGCGTATTTGTCGATAAATTAAGCGGCAAAGTCCTTTTTGACACCCGAGATAGGTTTAACTCAGGCACAGGGTGGTTGTCGTTTACCCACCCAGTAAAAAACAGCGTGACGTACCACAAAGATTTAAGCCACGGTATGATAAGAACCGAAATACGTTCAAAAAGCAGCGGCATTCATTTAGGCCATGTATTTAAAAATGAAGGGCCAAAGGGTCAAGACCGCTATTGTATCAATGCCCAAGTACTTGAGTTTAAAGCGAGAGAGGCGCTTTAGGTATGGAGCTTAACGTCACCTTTTGCTGAGGAGGCAGAGATAAACCAAAGGCGAAGTTACTTTTGTGTATTAAGAGAACATGTTTACTTATTAACTTTTCAAAGTGGTACTTTGGTTGTTTCCTCCTTAAATTTGATCTGCCGTTCATTTGGCCATTTATACTAATTTGACTCTAGACTTATATGGTAACAGGTTGATTTTTATTCGCTATCCAGATAGTTTCGTCAATACTTATATTTAAAATCCGCAAAAGGAATTTCCATGCGCCGTATCCATCCCCTATTTCTACTTTGCCTATCTTGGCTAAGTATGGTGCCTATAGCAGGTGCAAATGACACACCTCACCAAGTCAAATCACTCAAAATCACTACGCTGTCGACCATGCTTGCGGATCGTGGTATTGGCGAGTGGGGATATGCAGCTTTGGTTGAAGTAGACGGTCGAAAAATTCTGTTTGATACTGGCAATCGGCCGCGAACGGTACTGCAAAATGCGCAAGACTTGCGGATCGATTTGTCCGATGTGGAAGATGTGATTTTAAGCCATAATCATGGCGACCACACCGGCGGGTTAGAAACACTAAGGAGTGAGCTTAGCGAAGAGAATGCAAAAGCGATGTCTCGCGTACATGTTGGTCATGGTATTTTTACAAAACGTGCAGGTAGAAAAAACCGCATGCAAGCGATGAAGCTCGCGCTTGAAAAACAAGGCGTAATTTTCAAAGAGTATAGTGAGGCGCAAGAAATCTACCCAGGTGTTTGGTTAACAGGCAATGTTGAGCGCATTCATCCAGAACATAACTGGAGTGGAAGTGGCAAAATTGAGGCTGAGCACGGCCATATAGAAGATAACATTCCAGAAGATATGTCACTGGTGATAAATACCAAAGATGGCTTTGTATTAATAGCCGGTTGCGGGCATGCGGGCATCATCAACACGATGGAACACATAGTAAAAACGATTCATTCCGCAGATATTACGACTGCGATAGGCGGGTTTCATTTAATGAGTGCGGATGATAAACACTTGGCGTGGACAGCAGGTAAGTTAAAGCAGTTTGGCTTAAAAAATATGATGGGCGCACACTGTACAGGTATTAACTCGCTATACGTGCTGCGTGAATTGATGAAGTCAAACCGCAAGCAGATGGTGGTGGGCTCTGTGGGGGACAGCTTTAGTTTAAGTGAGGGCGTAAAGGCTGGCTATATCGCCCGTTGACCCTATGTAATTATTCGTTTCGTTCGCTACGCACAAAAATAAATCAGGAGATAGTGCATTACCAAGTAATTGTGTACCAAAGTCTCTTACAAAATGTATAACATTTTCGATATTCAAATTGAACGTGATGTGAAGTCCGAATTTAGCCTTCATCAAGATCTCTTAGTGATGTCGTAATCGCTGCAGATGCCTTTTCAGAAAACCGTAGTCTTGCGCTTTTGCTCCAATCTCGCTTGGTGTATTTGGACTTAACTGAATATCAACTGCTTCTTCTACGCTTCGTATTGAACTGCTGTGAAGTCATTTATCTTCCTCGACGTACTTTTTTATTAGTCGCGAACAGTACGATAATCGGTACGTGATTGGCAACAAGAATTTAATTATTCGAAGCGAATTACATTGCTAAAGTCATAAAATAGGCGTATACATCGCGTCGAATTCTCGCTTTCTTTTTTAGGTGTATCTGTGGACTTTTTTTGGGTGTTGTTACTCATTAGCTTGAGTGCAGTTTTCGCGCTGTGTGAAATATCATTGGCAGCGGCACGCAAAGTTAAATTACAAACATTATTTGATCTTGGTGACGTTAGAGCCAAGAAAGTATTGTACTTGCAAGCCAATGCGCATCAGTTTTTTGCGGCAGTACAGGTGGTACTCAATGCCTTAGCAATTGTTGCGGGTATGATAGGCGAGTCGGTTTTTACGCCTTATGTATTGCAACTACTAAACTGGGTTGCAAGCTTTATGTTTGCCGATGTTGCAGCTCATGCCTCGATGTTATTGCAAATATCCACAGTGGTGTCGTTTTTACTGATCACATCGTTATTTGTATTGTTTGCTGATTTATTGCCAAAACGAATAGCCATGGTTATCCCAGAAACTATCGCGATGCGATTTATCCATCTCATGCTTGCCAGCGTTTGGATTTTTAAACCGATTATCTGGCTTTTTAATGTGTTTGCCGATTGGATCATACAGCTTTTCAATTTACCAAATGAGCGCGATGAACAAGTAACGCGTGATGATATTTATGCGGTGGTTGACCAAAGTGCTGAACAGGGGGAGCTGTGCGAGCATGAGTACAATATCATTGGCAATGTGCTTGACCTTAACCAGACTAATATTACCCAAGCGATGATCAATCGCGATGCAATCGTGTGGTTAGACATTCAAGAATCAGAAGAAAACCTAAGCACGTTAATTCAAGTACACAGTTTTCAACAATATTTGCTGTGTGACGGCTCGCTCGACAAGGTCATTGCTGCACCTGAAGCCAAACAGCTGCTTAGCAATATTTTGGCGAAAAAGCCGTTACTGGATGGTCAACAGCAAGAATTCCATAAGCCAGTAATTTTACTTGATACCCTCAGTCTGTCCGATGCGTTAGATGGGCTCAAAAGTCATGAGAGTAACTGTGCAGTGGTAATTAATGAATTCTCAACTGTGGTTGGGATGGTAACGTTATCCAGCATCTTGAATTTAATTGCACTGAAAGACGACCAAGCAATAGAAGCCCAATTTCGACAAAAGGATAACACCCGATGGCTAGTGCAGGGCGATATGTCGATTAAGGACTTTCAGGCTTCGGTGATTGAGTACGAGTTTGAACCGATTGAAGCCATAGAAACCTTAGCCGGTTTTGTGATCCACAGGTTAAAGCATTTTCCTGTCGAAGGAGAGTCGTTAGAAGTTGATGGCTTTAAGTTTAAAGTAATGGAAATTCAAGGATTGGCTATAAAACAAATTGAAGTTACCAAAGAACCAGCTTTGTAACAGTACTAAGTACTTGATGTGTTGAATGAGGCTATATTAAGTAAAACTCCTTCGTTAATGAAACTTTAATTATTATATTCTTGACCTGTTCTTTTTTAAGAATAGAATAGCAACGAATGCAAGTCTTTTGGTAGGGGTTTGCATTTTTAATTGATACTTAAGGATGAATAAAATGAAAAAGCTAATCACCGCACTCGTTGCACTCACTGCGTTGTCTGTATCTGCTCAAGAAGAAGACGCAAAAGCACTCGTTACTCAACAAAACATTAAAATCGTTGCCATTGGCCAAAGCGGCTGGGATCCAATTTGGAGAGAGCCTACCTGTAGCATCCAAAAAACGGATGAGGATGCCGTCGGTAATGCTTACATGATCAGTCATTACGACATGTGTTTATGCCAAAACAGTAAAAAAGCGAGCTATCTGATTGAAGATACGCAAAGCAACCCTAAGCAAGCTGCGGTTATTTGTTACTTAGAGCAATAAGCTAGTCAACAGCAGCAGAGCAAAGTGATTGCGCTTTACTCTGCTTTTATCACTCTATTTCCTTGAAATTCAAATTAGCTAAGTTAACTGACTTTTTGCTTCGGTGTGCTAAATAACTTGCCTAATTTCCAATCGAACTTTACAGCGCTGATGGCTGTCAGGATTAAAACAATCCCGAGCGTTTGTAGTATCGAAATCGTGTGGTCGAATGCAATAAAATCTACAAACAGCGCCACGACCGGATAAATAAAAGAAAGAATAGCAATTAATGTGGTGCTTAAGCGTTGAAACGCGTCATACATGATCACATACATAAACCCTGTGTTGACGACGCCTAAAAATAAGATATTACCCCAGTTCGATGAAGTCTCTGGGAAATGTGCAAAGTCAACCCAAGGCAACAAAAATAAACCGCCAAAAAAGATTTGGATCACAGCAACCACACCGGATGGCACTTGGCTCACCTTTTTCGTCATAAGCGTTGTAATGGTATACAAAAATGCAGCTCCGAGTGCCAGTAGCAGACCAAAAACGGCTTGATTGCTCTCTTGTACGAAAATAACCGCGACTATTTCTTGATACGGGATCCCAACAACCAACCATAACCCCACAACGGCGATGGCCAACCATAAAAGGATTGCTTTACTTGGATACTGACGATAAAGCATCGCGCTTAATAATACCAACATCAAAGGTTGTAGATGGTATGCGATGATTGAAATTGAAAAAGGAATATAGTCAAACGAGGCGAACAATAGCACCCAGTTTCCGACCAGCGCGATACCGCCGAGCAAGATGGTCATAAACACGGGGCCTTTAAACACCTCTGTTGTCAGTTGCTTTGTTACGAGCACGTATCCGAGAAGGCACAACGCACCAATAACACAACGTAAAAATACCACGTTCCAATAGGATTGGTCTGCACTGACAACAAAGTATCCTATGGTGCCAGACAGCACCATAGCAAGTATCATCTCTATTGAACCTTTCTCTTTATCTGAGCCAAACATTGTTCACACCTTGTCATATTCAATTCTACACTTGCATATTACTCAGGGTTTGCCGTATTGCTAATAGACCATAAAAGGCTAATTTTTCTAAATTCTTAAAAATGAAAGGCAAAAATGCGAAAACTAATTAATAATGAAAAATGGTCGCTTGACGCGATAGATAGCAAGCTTATAGCGCTGTTAGAAAACAACAGTCGAGTGTCTGTTGCTGAAATGGCCCGGGCTGTGAACATGTCTTCACCGAGTGTGAATGAGCGCATGAAACGTATGGAAGAGTATGGGGAAATTAGTAAATACAGTATTGAATTAGACCCAGAAAGCTTTGATTACCCTTTAACAGCGATTGTGCGTATTCGTCAGCATCCCGGTAAACTAAAATAACTTGAAGTGATGATCCAAAACATTCCTGAAGCGATTGAATGTGACAAAGTGACGGGAGAGGATTGTTTTTATGTGAGGTTGTGTTTTGAGAGTATGCCTAAGCTAGACGAAATTCTGGATAAAGTTTCGACGCTGGGTGATACCCGTACATCGGTGGTGAAATCAACAATAGTCAAACGCAGAAATGTGCCATATCAGATCCCGAAAAAGGTAATCGCTAAGTATGGCGAGCAGTAAAGTTTTGACGAAGTAGCAACGCACAGCTAAGGCTCAACAAATTTATAGTTTGTCACACTTTTTATAGCAATCCTGCCATCAATCTGGTTTTGAGTATGTTAGTATCCGTGTAGCAGTTTTTTACGAGATAGATTATGTTTCAACCAGTTAGCCTCTTTGTTGGGTTAAGATATAGCCGTGCTGCGAAAGGCAATGCATTTATATCGTTTATCTCATTTTTCTCAATTGCGGGTATCGCCCTTGGCTTAATGAGTTTGATCACCGTCAGCTCAGTGATGAATGGCTTTGAGCAAACCTTAAAAGCCGCCATGCTTGATTTGATCCCGCATGTGCAAATTAAGGAAAATGAGCAACTTGATCAAAATAAATTACAAGCCATTGAAAATCATCCGTTGGTTAAGCAAGTTTCGCCATATGTTGCAAGTGATGTAATTCTACAAACCAATCAAGATTTGGTTGGCGTGCAACTTCAAGGGCTATTTCAAGGGTATGAAACAGCGTTAGACGATGCAGTGCGTGTCGGCAGTTTAACTCGATTGTACGAGCAAAAATACCAAGTGGCCCTGAGTCGCTATTTAGCCAATAAACTTGGCGTAAGCGTTGGTCAACAACTCCGCGTGATCATGCCTGAATTCACCACATACACACCGCTTGGTCGCACGCCGACGCAGCGCTTATTCACTGTTGCTGCTATATATGATGGCCAAAGCGAAGCTGACACTTATTTGGCATTTGCCGACGGGAAGAGTTTACAGCGGTTAATGCGCAAGAAACCAGAGCAATACGACCTTAACATTCATTTGTATGATGCTTTTAGTCTGCCTGATTTTTACCAGCAAGCGGACAGCTTGTTGCAGGGGCTCGAAACACAGGATTGGCAAACTCAGCAAGGCACATTGTTTGCGGCGGTTGCTATGGAAAAGCGCATTATGTCGCTATTACTTGGCCTTATTGTGATAGTGGCTGTATTTAATATCATTTCAGCGCTATCTATGATGGTGAGTGAGAAGCAAGGGGAAGTGGCCATTTTGCAAACGCTTGGCTTTACACCACAAATGATAGCAAAAGTGTTTATGGCGCAAGGGATGTATAACGGCGTTTTTGGCACACTAATTGGTGTTGCCGGTGGATTATTGCTTTCGAACAATATTAATGAGGTGCTACACCTCGCAGGCCTTCAGTTGCTTGGTGGCGCTGAACTTCCTGTCAAAATAGAACTAACAGATTTAACGATTATGGCAGTGGGCAGCATATTGCTAAGCTTTTTAGCAACCTTGTATCCAGCTAAACGCGCGTCGAGTGTGCTGCCAGCAGAGGTATTAAGATATGAGTGATTTAGTCATTGACTGCCAAGATTTGGTCAAAAGCTACCAAGATGGTAAAGCCGAAGTAACGGTATTAAAAGGCGTTGATTTATCTGTAACCCAAGGTGAAATGCTTGCGATAGTAGGTAGCTCAGGTTCAGGTAAAAGTACTTTACTGCATATTCTCGGCACCTTGGATAAAGCATCCACCGGCAGTGTAAAAATCAAAGGTGTGGAAGTTGGCAAGCTGTCACGTAAAAAGCAGGCGGAATTTAGAAATAAGCACTTGGGTTTTATCTATCAGTTTCATCATTTGTTGATGGAGTTTAGCGCGGTTGAAAACGTGGCGATGCCATTATTAATTGCCGGTAATAAAGCAAAACAAGCCCGCGAAAAAGCATTACGCATGCTCGATAAAGTGGGCTTGAGTCATCGTGCTGATCATAAGCCATCAGAGCTTTCTGGGGGGAGAGACAGCGTGTTGCGATAGCAAGAGCGTTAGTAACAGAACCTGATTTGGTGCTAGCTGATGAACCAACCGGCAATCTTGATAAGCATAATGCCCTGCGAATTTATGACTTGCTGGCTGAACTCAATCAGCAGCTAAAAACTAGCTTTGTTGTTGTAACACACGACTTAGAGTTGGCAGATAAGCTTGGTCGTGCAGTGCAACTGGACGATGGCAAAGTAGGTGTGTATCAGCATGCTTAGTTATTTTTTAAGCAAACGCTTTAGAGAGTCTAAACGTCAGCTTGGCTTTATTGGTTTTTTGACCCGTGCTTCTACGCTAGGTGTAATGCTGGGTATGGCTGTATTGATAGTCGCACTTTCTGTGATTAATGGTTTTGAAGAACAATTAGAGCAGCG
The DNA here is from genome assembly GCF_002208135.1 of Pseudoalteromonas piscicida. Lineage (NCBI taxonomy): Bacteria > Pseudomonadati > Pseudomonadota > Gammaproteobacteria > Alteromonadales > Pseudoalteromonadaceae > Pseudoalteromonas > Pseudoalteromonas piscicida. The sequence continues at coordinate 1,907,057 of NZ_CP021646.1, read as the reverse complement.
CCTGTTGTCGGTGGTGCCGCAAGTGAGTTATCAAGCACCTTACGACCCTATTCAAGCGTGGCAGCAAAAAGTAGAGCTCTTGGAGAGTCAGCGTGGCGTCATAAGCGCGACGGCTGAAATTAACTTAACAGCCATGCTGCAATACAAAGGCACCTTAAAAGCGGCGCAGTTAAAAGGGATCGCACCGAATAGGCATCATACAGTGTCGAGCATAGGTGATTTTATAAAAGGTGCGGAACTAAAGGCACTAAAACCGGGTGAAGTGATCATCGGCAAAGGGATAGCTGACAAGCTTGGTGTCTTGGCTGGCGATAATATCCAGCTCTTGGTTGCTAACAAACATTCGGATAATCCACTCGCTGCGCCAAAGCGATTAACGGCGACGGTGGTGGGGCTTATCGATATGGGCGGGCCACTTGACCAAACATTAGCCTTAGTGCCACTTAACGCACTGCAAGAAGCGATGGATTTTAGAGAAGACCAAGTAACGGACTTGCGTGCCAAGGTGAGTGATGTGTTTCAGGCACAGCAAATTGCGACATCAGCGGGTAGGGCATTACCCGATTTAGTGTACGTATCGTCTTGGTTTCGAACGCAAGGCGGACTGTATCAAGATATTCAGATGGTGCGCACTATCGTCTATCTCGTGGTATTTCTGATCATCGCTGTGGCGAGCTTTAATATCGTCTCTTCTATGGTGATGGAAGTAAAAGAAAAGCGGGCGGATATTGCCATTTTGAAAACCATGGGCGCACAGGACAGTACGATTTTCTCGACTTTTGCGCTACAAGGTGTGACGTATGCAGGGATTGGTGCACTGTTAGGCACTGGGATCGGCATTTTTATTGCTATTAATATTCCCGATATTTTTAAAGCTTGGATCAATATGAGTGATAGCAATCCGCTTGAAGGCGTCTACTTTATTGAATACTTACCGAGCAAAATTATTTGGACAGACATTTATATCAGTTTAGTCACAACTTTTGTTATGGCAGTCGTCGCAAGCTTATATCCCGCTTGGCAAGCCACCAAAACGGATCCTGCCAAAGTACTGGGAAATGGGTAACACCTAAATCTGTAGGTCGGCCTTTAGGCCGACATCTTTAGGCCTTACATCTATAGGCCGAAAACCCGCCTCTTACAAACTTTGAGCATAATGATAAAGCGCTTTTAAGATCTGCATATTGCGCTCATTACCTTCATTTTCTGCGACTAAATTTTCAAGCTCCAGCATAAAATCTTCGGCTGAAATTGAAGGGTTATCTTCATTATGCATCAACTTGTTCTGGCAGTATTTACGCCATTTATCAAGCTCTACAGGTGAGAGCGACTGCGGCCAGTTTCTTGCACGATAGCGAAACAGCAAAGTGTTAAATTTACCGTCTTCAAAATCCAGTTCAATGGTTGCCAACTCTTCAGGCGATGCATTGCGAATGATTGCAAACTTGGCTTTATCGGCTTTGCTAGTGAAACCATCGTAGAGTTGATAATCCGGATTACTTGGTTTCTCGAATCCCTTTTCATCGCTAAAGACTTCTGCAACCTTATCTCTTAGCTCTGGACGTGCTTTAAGATACTTCAAGTTTTCAAGGCATTGTTCGCGGTCAATTCCAAGCCTTGCTGCGTTTTCGGGCAAGAGGGTCTTAGCTGGCGCTACCAATGGGCATTTATTGATATGTATTAGCTTTAATCCCACCGGCAGCTCATCATCACCCAATTCACTGCGTTTTGTATAAAGCCGTTGTTTGAGTGCCTCAACGTCAAGGTCATTCAATACCTCCGGCGACTGTGTTAAATCAAAGCAGATCACGGCATTACTATTGATTGGGTGAAAGCTCATCGGCGCAATCCAAGTGGTGCAACCTTGTTGTGCCGGAAACATAGAAGAAACGTGTACTAAAGGCTGCATATTGAAAACGTCGATTAGGCTCGACACCGCTTTTTTATATCTGTGATTAAAGTAAAACTCATACAGTTTTGGCTGTTTGGTTTTAATCAGTTTAGCCAGCGCAATCGTTGCGGTAACATCACTCAATGCATCGTGGGCGGCGCCATGCTCAATGCCATTGGCGACGGTTAAGTGTTCCAGTTTAAAACTAGGGTTGCCATCTTCACGGGTTGGCCATTCTATTCCTTCTGGGCGAAGCGCATAACAGGCTCTTACCAGATCTATGATGTCCCAACGGCTATTGCCATTTTGCCATTCGCGTTCATAGGGGTCATAAAAATTACGATAGAGGCTATAACGGGTCAGCTCGTCATCAAATCGAATACTGTTATATCCAGCAACGCAGGTTTGCGGTTTGGCAAATTCCGCGTGGATTTTTGCCATAAACTCGGCCTCGGTCAGGCCTTTTTTTAGTGCTAACTGCGGTGTGATCCCAGTGACCAAACAGGCTTGAGGATGCGGGAGGTAGTCAGGCGCTGGTTGACAATACTCAATCAGTGGCTCACCAATAATATTGAGATCCAGATCCGTTCTGATCCCAGCAAACTGGCTTGGCCTGTCTTTTTGCGGCGTCGCACCCCAACTCTCGTAGTCGTGCCAATAGATAGTCGGGATGTTCTGGGCATTATTTGGTGTATCTGATTGGTTTGTATTTGTCATAAAATCAAAAAGTTATTCTACTGTTTTTGTTTGTTTTGGTTAATCATATTTGTCGTGATGTTATGACGACTGTGTATATCAGTTCACACCAGTGTGTATATCGTGATAACTAAGCTGTTTGCCGCTATGCGGATACATATGACTAACGATAGATAGGCATTATCGCATAGAGGCGCGCTTAGAGTAAGGCGTAACCATGGCGGATTGTGTTATTAAAGCAGAGCAAAGCGATAATTGGGGAAGCGACATCACTTATTGCTTTATCAAGCTGCCCAATTATCTATTGAGCAATCACTAAACCGCGATTAAAAGCGCTTTCTTTGAAAGTTTTTCCACATAACAACCGTTATAACTACCAATAGAGTTGAGATAACAATCAAGACATTAAAATTAAGCGTGTGGTTTTCGCGGGGCATGACTTGCAAACTTGCAATGGTGCCGCCAGAGGCTATCGCAAAGTGCTGTATCGCATTTTGCAGACTAATAAAGGTACTGCGCTCTTCTGCGTGAAGTGAGGTTATAAGTTCTGTCACTAAGATCATTGAGCGGGTAGCGCTTGCAATCACAAACAGGGTAAAAAGTCCGGCTGCAAAAATAACTGAACTTATCGTAAAGCCAAACAAGGCCGCCAATATCATCAAGCCACTAAGAAAGTAAATTAAGTATGAGGTGGTGTGATTGTTTAGCTTACTTCGCGCATATAGCTGAATTGCAGTAAACGAACACACACCACTTAACAAATAGCATGCGCTTAGCATCGAGCTTGAGATGCTTAAGTTGGTAATTAGCATCACCGGAAATTGAGTTGAAATTGCAAATGTACTTAACACCACAAAAAATGCGATGAACAGCGCGTATTTAAGGGTTTTGGTCGGGTTAAATGTGTTGCTTGGCATTGGGTTGCTAGCGCTGCTTTGCGAAGCTTGCTTTATGTTTGAGAGGAATATAAATGTAAATAATAGCGCTGTAATGGCTAAGCCACTTCCTAGTATCATGAACCCCAACTGCCAGCCTTGATTTGCAGTGATAAATAATAGAGCAGGGATCCCAATTGCCAAGGCGAGTGGAAAGGCACTCAGCAGTATCGCGGTGTCTTTTTTCTTGTCGTTTTCATGGCTTAGCTGGATCACCAAGTTGAGATTAAGTACTACCAGTGCGCCGCCACAAATGCCAGTCAATGCACGTACGAAAAGCAGGATATAAAAACTCTCGAGCGCTGAAGTAAGCAAGGTTAACAATGTGGTTGCTGACAGAAAAATAAAGACCTTGTATTTCTCCTTTGAAAGGTTGCCGGTACCACGCACCCATAAACAAGTGAAAGCTGCGGCAATTGCATAAGCTGAAACGAGTAGTCCTGAATTTGATGGGCTGGTACCTGAACTTAGCGCCATTTCTGCACTAAAGGGCACGATAATTAATGCATCTAATGCGATTAAAAAGTGGATGACAAAACATAACCCAAATTTAGCTTTTGGGCTTGCTAAGGTGGTCATTGAAGCTGAAAACATAGACATCCTTAATTGATGTAAACAAAGAAGTCTTGATTGTATTAGCCTTGATTAGGTAATAAAGTGTCTATTATTGAATTGATAAACCCATATTTTGGGCTAATAAAATGATTGATCAGATTGACCCTCAGTGGCTTAACAGTTTTCACTGTGTCTATGAATGCTTGAGCTTTAAACAAGCGGCAGAGTTTCTGGATATCCCTACCTCTAACGTAAGTCGTCACATCGCACTACTTGAAGAGAAGCTTGATGCAAGATTGTTGGAACGAACGACAAGACGGATCTCAGTGACAGAGGCGGGCGAACAGCTTTATGTGAGTACCAAGCCGTTAATCGATTCGCTATCGGATGCATTGCGAGAGGTGAGTAAACATGCCTCTACGCCAATGGGTCATTTGCGTATAGTGATGCCCGATATCCCCATACTTGGCCAAGCGGTGGTAAGCTTTTGCGCTGCACATCCATTAATTTCAATTAGTTGTGATACCAGCCTGAGTCCAAGAGAAAACCTCTTAGATGGGTTTGATGTTGTACTCTACTTTCATCGTGGCAAGCTTGAGGATAGCAATTGGGTAGTCAAAGAGCTGGCTCGATTACCAAGCGTGGTCGTGGCCGCCCCCAACTTGCTAGAAAAGCATACGTCGCCATATAGATTATCAGATTTACACTCTCTCCCTTGTATTTCAACCCTTACCGCCGTAAATGGGACGCCTTGGATATTTACCGCCAAGGAAGGAAGATTGACCACGGTAAATGTTAAATCGAACTTCAGAGTAAACAGTGGGTTTATAGCCAAGTCTGCCGCGCTATCTGGAGTTGGGTTTGCCATCTTGCCACTGAACTCCTGTAAAGCAGAAATTGAGTCAGGCGCGCTGATACCAATCGAGTTAGAGCAGCAGCCGGAAGATCTTGTGCTTTACGCGTTCTATGCAGGCCGCAAACATCTGGCCAAAAAAATATCAGCGTTTTTGGCACATTTAGAACGCGCGCTACAATGACTCTCTATTGATTTTCACTTTAAGCCAAATCACCATTGATCGAATCAAGTAATTCAATAAGTGCTTGTGCTTTTTGCTCGTCGATACTTGGAAACTTACAGCGGATCTGCTCGGGAATTGTGGCAACTTGATGTCGCAGCTCATGACCTTTACTTTGTAGTTTTACCATTCGTTTGCGCTTATCTTTTTCGTCTTTAACGATTGAGAGCAGGGCTTTGTCTGTTATTTCCTTTACGATTTATGTGCAAAATAAATGTTGAGTTGCGTCTACTTCATCTAGAGTAAAGCCTCGCTGCGTTAGGGTGTAGGTGAGTACTCTACAAGCACAAACTTAGGAGAGCGAAATGAAAGAACTACAAAGTATTGCATATACGGCCAAAGCAACCGCAACAGGTGGTCGAGAAGGTGTGGCAAAGTCTGATGACGGTCGTCTTGACGTCGCACTTTCGACGCCAAAAGGCTTAGGAGGTGATAACGGGCAAGGGACTAATCCAGAGCAATTGTTCGCAGCAGGTTATGCGGCGTGCTTTATTGGCGCATTAAAATTGGTGGCAGGCAAAGCAAAGGTCAAGCTCCCGCAAGACACACATATTAATTCTGAAGTGTCTATTGGGCCAATTGACGGTGGCTTTGGGATAGCGGTGAAATTGGCAGTATCAGTTGGCGACTTAGACAAAGAAACTGCACAGTCACTCGTTGAAAAAGCCCACGAAGTTTGCCCATATTCAAATGCCACTCGAGGAAATATTTCGGTAGAGCTTTCAGTTATTTAACTAACCTGAGGTTTGGATAAGGAATGAACTAACTAACTGTTTTTTAATCACCTTAAACCATCTTCTTACCTAGCCAGAGAGTTTTGGGGATAACAAGGCGAATTTACGTACCAATAGCTGGCTATTGGAAGTGAATTCAACGCAGTTAGCGTTAAAACTGGCTGCTAGAAAGGCATTAATTATCCGAAGCTCAGGTTAACTAACCCAAGTGAGCATAAGCCAACGTGCTCTGACGCTGGCTTATGTGTTTTCCATGGGCTCGGTAATTTTAAAGCAATGAATATCGCCACCGGTTCTAAAATCGACACGTTTAACTTGCTCAATGATTTCCACAGTATTATAACCGTTGAGTAAACCAAACATCGCCGCTTGTTGACCTGAGCCTATGGCATAAGATTGCGCTAAAGGTTCAGATTTACAAGTGCCCCTTTTCACACAACCATACCATACGCCTTTTTTAGGGTGGTATTTAATGAACTCCAAACTCTCAATCGTCTCAAATTGGTTATTTGAAAAATTGTGCTGTAAATTGTATATATCGCATGTCTGCCCAGTACAAAATACCCTCCAACCGTGATAATCAAACCATTTTTGAGCGTTATCGGTAACAATAATCTTGTCGGTAGTGGTTCTACTATCACAGGCTATTTCGGCTGTTTTTGCATTATAGACAATGGTTGTCATTCCTTTTGACTCCTATGAAATTACATTCGTTAAACCAAGCAATTACTGCTGGTAAAAACGCTGATGGTATGATGGCTTGGATGCTAATTTAATGTTGCACGAAAAGAAGTTTACCTTAGGTGAATGTCTGCGCTTTTAACTAGGGCCTGTTGACCTTTGCTGTTTGATTTTTGTTCTTCTGAGTGTGTTTTGATCGCGACGCTCGACTTGCCGCCTAGTAATCTAGGCAAAAGTTGAGCAACAATGAACAAAGCGCACTCAGGTGAACCCAAAGGGCAGCGCTTGACTGGCATTTCTACTGTGTTATCGCCAGACTTACATAGAATGACTATGCTACGCAGGCTCTGCCTTGTATAAATACCAGTCAAACTGCTGCAAAAACAAACTTGAAAGATCAACAGGCCCTAAAGGCTAAAATTATAAGAATCTTACTATGTTATTCAATTGTAATTTAAGTGAGCTTTCTTCAATTTAGCTTACTACATCTAACCACGTCAAATCGGGCGGAATTGACCGCTAATTCACAACGGTATTTATCACTTCATAAAGTTTTTTCATATCTATTGGTTTTGCGACGCAATTATCAAATCCGAGTTGCTGATAATTTTCTAAATCTCCCGACATCACGTTGGCAGTGACGGCAATAAGGGGGGTTCTTTTATCTTGTTTTCTGACTTCTGAACATACTTTCAGGCCATCTTTTTTGGGCATCTGAATATCCACAAAAAAGATGTCTGGTTTCAATTCGTGATAAAGCGTAATCGCTTCTTCACCGTCCTGGGCTATTACAAGATTTGCTTCAGTTGGTTTAATCATGGCACTAAATATTTTTTGATTAAGTGGATTATCTTCAGCTAGTAATAGATTTTTATCCTTCAAGGCGGGTATGGCTTGCAAATCTTGAATTGTGGATTGTTCAGGTGCCTCGCAAATATCAAGTACAAGTTCAACTTTAAACTCACTGCCAATACCTTCTTTACTCGTCACCGTAACGCGGCCGTTCATTAACTCGGCGAGTTGTTTAACAATCGCAAGTCCAAGACCGGTTCCACCATACTTTCTGGTGGTCGACGAGTCCGCCTGTTGAAAACGATTAAATAACTTCTTGAGCGCGTCTTCGGAAATACCGGTGCCCGTATCTATTACACGGATAGAAAGGTGCTTACCACCATCTTGGAATATAACGGTTACAGAGCCGCCACTGGTAAATTTAACGGCATTGGAGATTAGATTTCGTAGTATCTGCTTTAAACGAAGCGAATCACCGAGTCGATAAGGGTTTGCGAGCTCCTCAGTATGTACAATAAGGTTGATGTGCTTAGCACTGGCAGTATGGACAAACTCTTGTTTTACTTCAGTGACAATACTTCTGATGTCTACCGTCGCTGACTCCATTTTTAGTTCACCTGCTTCAATTTTAGAAAAATCAAGTAAGTCATTGAGTAAGCTGAGTAACGTTTCTGTGGATGTCATGCCTTGTGCAATGAGTTCCTTGGAATCTGCTGCATTTCTATGGTGCTTCATTAACTGAAAAACACCATAAATACCGTTAAGTGGCGTCCTTAGTTCATGGCTCATGTTCGCCAGAAAGTGACTTTTTGCACGCTCTGAACTTTGCGCTTTCACTTTTTCACTTTCAAGAGAACCTATCTGTTCCTTGATTTGTTTCGCAAGTTGGTTAAGGGTTACTTGAAGCGTTCTTAGCTCTCTAAATTCAAAATCGCTCTTCGCAGACACGTACTGTCCCCGTTTTAGTCGTTCGCAATGACGCTCAAGTGCTTGCATCGGATTGGTCAAGCGTTTTGCTAATCGGCGTAAATACCAGGTAAGTAATACCACTAGTATCAACCCAATAAGGACTATGTATAAAACTGCGCTTACAATGTCGTTACTGTATACATCGGCTTCTCGTTGTAGCTGTAAATCAAGTTCAACAAAATCGTCTTTTAATGAATAAATAGGGCTGCGGTAGACGCCTTCAGTGGCTTCTGAGAAATGCGTGTCCTCAAGCACAAGGTTTTTACTTGTGAGCCAGATAGTGCCTTTTTCCTGATTTGAATCTAAAAATGGTGCTAGATCGATTTCGAGGAAAAGTACACCAGTATACTTATAGGGCCGCATTAACGAAGATAATTTTTGCCTAAGAGGGATGGCAAGAAACAACTTAGCTTGATCAGACGGTTTTTGTTCCACCCTTTCAACAGGGACAACCAGTTTGTCGATTTTTAATGTACGTCGCTGTTGCGAAAGGACCTTGTTAGTATGCTCGCTAAATACCGAATTGTTCCAACGTAGAATATCAAAAGGGTATCCTTCTACGGTAAATACAGAACCGTCGTTGATAAATGCGGACTTTACCATGTCGGTGTTGTCGACTAAGTTAGTTAACGCTTTAACCGCGTATTGAGTAAAAAGTAAATCGCTAGGTAAGGTTGATAAAATATGATCTTCGCTTAATGGTGCAACTTGATAGATAAGCTCGTTGACTTGCGCCTTAAAGTCGCTGACGAGACTAGCGCCAGTGCGTTTAACGTCTTCTTGCTCTAAGGTCGCCTTTTGTTGCATCAGGGAAAAGACAACCATCGCAACTAGTACTGCAAGGAAGAGGGAAAATAGTGCAGTAATTTTTCTTTTTATTTCATCAACGATGCTGCGATTTGCTTTCATTCTGTCCCGACTTTGTGACGATAAATTGCATATATTGTGTCGTTTCTTCGACACTATACACACCACCTAAATAGCGTGTTAGTCCCTTTAACATGGCTTCCCAAACGTAGGCCATAATAGGCTCATTAGGTTGTGGATAGGTTTCTTGCAAAGAGGCAATCAGTTGAGACAGCGCTTGGTCGTCGCGCTTCGTAAGTTCAGCTAAGCTGTCGCCATTCGCTGGCAGCGCATTGAGTTCATCCCACAGTTTATCTTGTACCTTCTGGCTTTGCATGAAGTCAACAAGCAGCTTTAGATACGGGCCTTTTTTAGATTCTATGCCATTGGCAGGAAAAGCCAGTACATGAGACGATGCTAGAGACCTAAGTCGATGATTACCCCACATCGGTAAAGGCGCGATTGCTAAGTCGTCTTTAAGCTTGTCTTTAAGTTGACGATATGCCCAAATTCCATTCACAAAATAATCAAGCTTACCGGTCTTAAACCGATTCATTAAGCATTGGTAAACACAGTCAGCGTCAATTACGCCGCTGTTGAGGAGCGATTGATAATTTGAAATTGCGAGGCGCATCGCCTTGGTGTCGAGCTGTGGCACGCCGGCTTGGATGAGGTTGGGCTGAAGCGCGTTTGCGAAGGTCACAAACCAATACATTTCATAAAAATTCCAGCCTAATGTTGGTTTGTCTGCTATTGCTTGCTGGGCATAGGTTCGCAAGTCCGTAATCGGGTGTGGCACAAGCGCACGGTTGTAATAGAGAACAAGGTGGTTGCCATACATAATTGGCACGCCCTTAAGTTCACCATTGACCTTACTGTTTTTGATGACTTTCTGTGTGAGGGTTTTGCTCAACCAAGACTCTGGCACTTGAGAAAATTGCAGCTCTGACAATCCCATATAATCGCTGGGAATAATAACCGCATCTGGCAGTTGTAGGGCATCTGCATAGAGCAATAATTCGCTTTTTAACTGATTGTTGTTAAAGGCAAGAATATTAACTTTAATACCTGTTTTCGCACTGAATTCTTCAAATAACGGCTGGAAGTCAAAGTTCTCTAGCCCTACTGCGACATCAATCTCTAGCGGTTCACTTGCACGCGCATTTACTGGGCTATAAACCAGAAAAAGTAACATGAACATCAACCAAAGAATTTTACCCTGCATATCAATACGCTTCCTTCGCGGGCCTAAAAGGTATGTTAACGTTGCTCAGCATTGGACGTTTCTTACATAAAACTAATCGGATGTGTTTGTTATTGTAGACCAAATTTTTCTGTTTTAAATTCTTTTCAGAATGACAAATTCAAATTATTAGGCCATTCAATTCTATTTCATTCGTGAATAATTCACTAAAACACGATAAAATAACGGCCAAATAAGAATGATGAGTACGTCCTTGCTATGAAAAAAGGGTTTATGCTGGTCTGCGATGGCAGCAATGGCGCAGGAAAAACGACAGTTATTGCCGGACTGGAAGCGCATTTAAAACAGCGCGGTATTGAAGTTGTGATGACTCGTGAACCCGGTGGAACAGAGATCTCTGAGAAGATCAGAGAGATCATTCTTGACCCCTCAACCCCAGAAATGGCAGACATGACCGAACTCATGCTGTTTGGAGCCGCCCGTGCTCAGCATGTTCGCGAAAAGATCATTCCAGCACTTGAGCAAGGTAAGGTCGTTATTTCTGACCGATTTGATGCTGCAACATTTAGTTTTCAACATTATGCAAGAGGGCTCGATCTTGCCACCATCACAACTATTAATGAGCTTGCGCTCGGCGGTTTTCGCCCAGACATGAATTTGATTTTGGACTTAGACCCCGAAGAGGGCTTAAAGCGAGTAAAATCAAGAGGTGAGGGGTTAGATAGACTCGAAGATGAAAAGCAACAATTTTTGCTGCGTGCACGTGAGGGATATCTCGTTCAAGCGAAGAATGAACCTACTCGGTTCACAGTAATTGATGCCAGTCAAAGTAAAGCGCAAGTGCTTGAGCAAAGTATTGAACTGCTTGATAGTTTGATAGCCAAACACCTTCCCGTGGATAGCAATGAATAATTTGCTTCCAAGTTGGCTCAACGGATCTCTGAGTTATCTTGCTCGGGCACAGCAAAATAGCCGCTTGCATCACGCTCAGCTGTTATCGGGTAAAAAAGGGGTGGGAAAGTCTCTGCTTGCGTCGCACTTAGCTGATGCACTCTTATGCTTACATCCACAACATTTAACTGCCTGCGGGCAATGTAAGCCGTGTAACTTGAATTTAGCCGGTAATCACCCAGATAGACTGAGCATAGTGCCAGAGGGGAAATCAATCGGGGTGGATGAAATTCGCGAAATTACGCATTTCTTAAACCATTCTGCGCAGCAAGGTGGCAATAAAGTCGCGTTGATTGAACAATCGCATTTGATGACCCATTCAGCCGCTAATGCGCTGTTAAAAACACTTGAAGAGCCAAATGCTAATCGTTATTTGGTCGTTACCAGCGATGATGACAGTAAATTACCTGCCACCATTTTGAGCCGTTGTAATAAAGTAGCGGTACACTCGCCCAACCAAGCAGAGGCTGCGCAGTGGCTGGCTGCTAGAAATGTCGCTTGTGATTTTCCTTGGTTTGATGAATTTTCTCTACAGCCATTGATTATCGAAGCGTGGCAGCAAGAAGGTGTGCTTAACGATGTGACAGCGCTTTATGATGCAGCGAATCAGCTAACGGCAGAGAGTGCGCAAACGGTTGAAAAGATATTATTAAAGCAAAGTGCAATGAGCGATGTATTCGCCCGTTTTTTACTCAAGCGTCTTAAAGGAGCGATGAGACAAGGCAATGGTTTGAGTTTTACGCAATACCAAGACTTAGTCAACGTAGTACATCGTTTTATGTACGAACAGAAAAATGTGTTAGGGTTAAATCAAAACCTTAGCATTTCAAATTTACTTTTTGCCTTACAAAAACAGCTATAAAGAGGTGGTGCATGCAAGAGTTACTTGCGGATTTTGAAGATTTAGATGAGCTATATCGTTGTTATATGCCATTTCTGAAATCCGGTGGCATATTTATCAAGTCCAATGCTCACTTTGATATGGGACAAGAGTTAAAGCTCAGAGTAACTTTGCCAGATGCCCTAGAAGCGGACGAAGTCGATGTGGTCGTTGCTTGGTTAACACCGCAAGGCGCGCAAAATTCTAATCCTCCTGGTGTTGGCGTTGCGTTTGTTGACGCGCCAGCTCTGAACGATAAAATAAACAAGCTTTTGGGTGCGACTTTGCATTCAGATAAACCAACTTACACCATGTAGAGCCAGTATGATTGTAGACTCTCACTGTCACTTAGATAGACTCGATTTTGAAAAGTTAGGCCTAAGCCTTGAAGAAGTACTCAGCAACGCGAGACAAAAACAAGTAGAACACTTTTTATGTGTTAGCGTGACGCTAGACCAATTTCCATCCATGTTAGAAAAAATAGCTCATTTTGATGATGTTTCTGCATCTTGTGGGGTACATCCACTGGACCAAAAAGATAAACTGGATGTTGAAAGGCTAGTGCGACTGGCAAGTAATGATAAAGTAGTTGCTATTGGTGAAACTGGGTTAGATTATTATTATTCAAAAGACACACATCAGGTACAGCAAGAAAGCTTTGCTGGACACATAGACGTAGCTAATCAGCTGCAAAAACCACTGATCATCCATACTCGCGATGCAAAAGCGGACACGATAGACATCATGCGTGCCCACAATGCGCAGAATTGCGGTGGCGTGCTGCACTGTTTCACCGAAGATTGGCCGATGGCAAAGCAGGCACTAGATCTTGGTTTTTACATTTCAATTTCGGGTATTGTGACGTTTAAAAATGCGACAGCGCTTCAGGAAGTCGTTAAGCAAATTCCGATGGATCGATTGCTTATTGAAACCGACTCACCTTATCTTGCACCCGTACCGCATCGTGGTAAAACTAACCAGCCTGCTTATGTACAAGACGTTGCATATTATATTGCTGACTTAAAAGGAATGAGCTACAAAGCGCTTGCAGAGCAAACCACGAATAACTTTTATTCTTTATTTAATTTGGTGAAACGCCAAGATGGTAGCACAACTTAATCAGCTACCTCAGGTGTTGATGGGCCCGCAAGTGCGGCGAGCTGAGCAAAGTAAAATTTGTATCCAGCTTGTGACTTGTGAAGCGGTGGACATCTCGGCTTCGCTATTGGCCCACCAAAGTCGATGTGAGGTTGAGACCTTTCAGCTCGGAGCAGCCTGCTTTTTACATTTTTTGATGATCTGCAGCGAGGAGGCATTGCCAACGGGGCAGCTTCTAGAGTATCAAGTGCTCATTAACGGTGCTGTGTATAAGCCAGATTATCTGCGTTACGGTGAATCGCTCAGCTTTGCGATACCGGCCAAACTGAATCAGATATTGCATGGCTCATGCCGTAATCCGCACCATCACTCCAAAGACAGCCTACATACTGCGGATCAGTGGCAGGAGCAGCAGCGCGAGCTTGGTGAGTTAGGTGCTGACTTGTGTATTTTTTCTGGCGATCAGATCTACGCAGATGATGTTGCTGGCGCCATGTTGTTGGCTATTCACCAACTTGTAGCGCGATTGGGTTTGTTTAAAGAAACTAAACTGCCAGTGCACCTACCTGCTGATCAACAAGCTCAGCTGTACCATCGTCACTTATATCTACCGAAGACGCCATGGCAAGAGCGCTCTAAGTTTTCGCCGGGCTATTGGTTTCGAAAGGATGAACCACACTTTTCAAGTGTTAAGGCCTTTAATCACCTTATTTTCTTCGAAGAGTTTGTTGCCTGTTACTTGCTAAACTTCTCTCATCTTGCTTGGCAATTGGTTAACTTTGACGTGCTTCATTATGACGGTGGCAACGATAAAGTTAGGCGAATATTCGAGTCTGAACTTGACGCCCTAAAAGGCTTTGTTGAAACGCTGCCTAGTGCTGAGCGGTTGTGTGCGAACGTGCCCATTCTGATGATGTTTGACGACCATGATGTGACCGATGATTGGAATTTGACGGCTAAATGGGAGCAGGCAATTGCGAACCATAAAGTGAGTCGCCGCATCATCAGTAATGGCATTATTAGCTATTGGCTGTTTCAAGGCATTGGTAATGATGCATTTGAATATAGTGGGGCGCTGACAAAAGAGTTTAATGCAAGCCTAATTAACAACGAATGGCACTTTTCGGCGTTTGACAAAAAAGTTCGTCGATTCACACATTGGCACTATTGTTTAGATACCTTCCCAAAAGTGGTGGTGCTAGATACCCGTACACATCGCTGGCGTAATGAACAAGATTTCAATGAACCGAGTGGTTTACTCGACTGGGAAATGTTGATGGAGCTGCAAGACACGCTTATCGACCACAGTGCAGTATTGATGGTAAGCCCAGCCCCGGTATTTGGAGTAAAGGCAATCGAAACCATACAAGCCATATTTAATACCTTTGGTGAACCGTTGGTGGTGGATGTGGAAAACTGGATGGCACATGAGGGGGCTGCGAAAAAGCTCATTGAAATTTTTAAGCGTCCAGATACACCTAAAGAAACTATTATACTCTCTGGAGACGTACATTATTCATTTTGTTTTTCGGTTCAGGCACGTTTTGGTCGTCATGATAACCGAATTTGGCAGTTAACTGCATCAGGGATAAAGAACGAATTTCCAAAGCCGCTTATCAATATCTTAGATAAAATGGACACGATTTTATACGCCAAATATAGCCCTCTGAATCTCTTTACGAAACGTTGGCAGTTATCAGTAAGTAAGCATCCTTCATCGCTGAAAAAGCATGGTTATTTGGTGTCTGACTCTGCGATTAGCTTAGTAACGCTTGAGAATGGCTTACTCGAAAAGTATGAACTACTGCACGGATCTGGGATCCACAGTCATTTTGAGTTGTAAGTCCTAGTAAGTGACCTGAAGGCTGAATAAACCGTTTTCAGCTATTCGCAGCTTAGCTTGGCTATACGTGTCAGCTTGCGTGATGCGCTAAACCCATCAAAAAACACATGCTCTTTTTCGCTTTTGCTATAGTTAATATAACGCGGGCTAACATCTCGACTATATGACTTTACTCAAGCGCATGTATCTGTTCGTTGTACCATACAGCACACTGAAATGGTTTTGTGTGTTACTGCTATTGTTATTACCGAGCTTTCCTTGTGCAGCCAGTTTTCCCGAATTTAGCGATACAGCGCAGGTTATGCGCCGCTACGACTATAACTCTGGCCTCACTCAGGTCACGATAACTGCCATTACGCAAGATCAACTCGGGTACATTTGGGTTGGCACACAGTCAGGCCTAAATCGTTTTGATGGTCATGATTTTGTTCAATTTGAAGTAAAACAGAACTCCAAACATCACCTCTCAGGTGGCTTTATTACCTCGCTATGTCATAGCGGCAAGTATATCTGGGTCGGAACAAGCACTGGGCTTAGCATATACGATACTGAAGCGGGGACCTTTCGCTCTATTTTAGCTGCACAGAATGAGGCGGTGGGCTCCGACAGGGTTAGAAAAGTGGCCTGTTATGGAGAATCAGTCACTGTATCAACAGAAGAAGGTGATGCTTATCGAGTTAACTACCAAACTTTAACGCCTGAAAAACTCTATTTAACCGGTAAATTTGTTCGTGAAGTCCAAGAAACAAGAGATGCGTTTGTTTACCTCAATGCTGATGGTTTAGTCAGTCAGCCAAAAGACAAAGTCGGTGCGAACGTGTTGTTGGAAGGTGAATTTAAAACACTGTCGCTTTCCCATGGACGGATATTCATTGTTGATGCGGATGATAAAATCATTAGTTTCGACACTCAGTTTAATAAAGTGCAATGGCAAAAGTCGGTCAGCGCGAAAGTAAATCTTAGCATTCATCAAATTAAAGTAAGGGCGAATGAAATACTCGTCGCCTCCAATACGGGTGTGTTTATTTTAGACCTGCAAGGTAATATAAAACGGCATTGGTATCGTCGTGTAGAGCAATATGATGGACTACAAGACAACAATGTTCTGAGCGTTCAACGGGATAGAAATGGCGATTTATGGATTGGTACGGAATCACAGGGGCTGCACTTCTTTAGCCAACTGAGCGAGTCGTTCGGCCATGTGGGAGAACAAAATTTTCCGCACGCCCCTTTGGGGCATCCCGATGTCAGAAATTTTGCATTAGACAGTAGCGAGCGTTTTTGGATAGGTACGTCATCCGGTTTATATATTTATCAAAAATCGAGCTTTATCGAAGCGCATCGAATTTTCCCGAGTTTGTCTGCAATCAGAGGAAGCTTTATCACTCAAGTAAAAATTTATGATGATACCTTGTGGGTAACAACAAGAGGCGATGGTGTTGTTAGATATGCCTTAACTCAAGGGGAAATCAGTCATCTGATGCCAGACTCAGACAATGGCCCAGAGCTCAGTTTTAATGACGTCATTGAGTACCAATCACAGATATTAGTAAGTTCTCGGACGCTGGGTCTAATGAGGTACGACGAAGAGTCGAAAACCTTAATGCAGTTTTTTGAAAATCGTTCAGATGCGCCTTCACATGTGTCTTCGTTTAAAGTGGTCGGACAGGACTTATGGTTTGGTTCTATAGGTGAGGGCTTGTTCAAATTTAGTAAAGGTCAGCTTCATAACCTCAGCACGGAGGATGGCTTAAAGTCGAATTTGGTTTTTATGATAGATGAAGATCCTTGGCAACGTATCTGGGTTGCAAGTGAAGCGGGTATTAGTTTAGTTGATAAACAAATGAAAGTTGTTCGAACTATTGGTGAGCAAGAAGGACTAGGAAACCAAGCTGTATGGGGGCTAGTTTATGATGACTACGAATACATGTGGCTTGGTACCAGTGGTGGGCTGTCGCGCGTCAATGTAATGGACTTTGCCATTGATAACTTTTTACCCATTGATGGAGTACAGGCACATGAGTTTAACTACAATGCCGCGTGGAAAGCCCCTGATGGCCGAATTTTTATGGGCGGAGCCAAAGGCTTTAATCAATTTTTTCCTCAGAATGTATCAATTTCAAATACCGCGCGACCTATTTTGGTTTCCACTATCGAATTACTAGGCGAGCCATTAAAGCCAAGTCTAGATGGGATCCTCACGGTCGCACCGGAGCTTGCGGGTTCATTGCGGCTACGCTATGACCAAAATATTATATCGCTACAATATTCAAGCTTGGATTTTGGTTCTGAGAAGCTGAACTTTTATTACCGTATTAAAGGATTAAGCGACAAATGGTTAAAACTTGCAAATGGAGCACGGCAAATAAACTTACTCCAGCTTGAACCCGGCACCTATCGAGTAGAAACCTATACAGTGAACCGCTTTAATATGCAGTCACCCGTTCATGAATTTAGTATTTATATCGACGCACCAATTTGGTGGAATGCTTACTCGAAAACCCTATATACCCTAGTCATGGTGCTGATCATCGCTGCATTTGTTCGAGCGAGACAACGGCGCTATCAACAAGTACTGCGGGATAATCAGAAAATGTCTGCGCTACAAGAGCGGTTAGAGTTGTCATTGTGGGCGAGTGGTGATGAACTTTGGGATTGGCATGTTGAGTCGGGTAAAATTTATCGTTACAGCGTAAATCCAAGGATCGATTTTAGTCATCTCCAAGATAAACTCATCCTCGATGAACTTGACCAGTTTGTACACCCAAAGGATTGTGTGTTACTTGAGGAGCGTCTTCAATCCTGTGTCGACGGACGTGAAGACGTGTATGAACTGTCTATTCGAGTCAAAGATCAACAAGGAGAATGGATCTGGGTATTAGACAGAGGAAAAGTGGTGGCTCGAGATGACAATGGTAGGGCAACGCGGATAGCGGGGGCACTGAAAGATATTGCAGACTTGAAAGCACATCAACAAGCTTTGCAGTCGTTAAACGAGCAACTTGAGATAAAAGTCGCGATGCGCACCGATGAGCTATATAAAAAGAATCAGAAACTTGAGCAAGCAATGTTTGAGTTAAAGCAAACGCAAGAAGACTTAATTGAAAGTGAAAAAATGGCTTCTTTGGGTGTTGTGGTTGCGGGTGTTGCGCATGAAATCAACACCCCGTTAGGTATAGCTATCACCGCACTTTCGCATAATGAAGATTGTTTATCTGAGCTGGTAGAAAAGCTTGAGAATAAAACCCTTAAGCAAAAAGATTTGGTCACCTCCATCGATGCACAGCAAGAAGGCTATCTGCTGATCAGTCGCAATCTGCAAAGAGCAGAAAGCCTTATTAGTAACTTTAAACAAGTCGCAGTGGATCAATCAAGTGAGGCGGAGCGTGATATTAACCTGCTTGAATATATCAATGATGTATTCGACTCACTGAAACCATTGGCTAAAAATAAAGAAGTATATTTATCGATAGATGGGAATGCTGGCGTAAATCTCTCCACCTATCCAGGCGCGGTTTATCAAATAATGGCAAACCTATTTAACAACTCTATTATCCATGGGTTTGAGGGAGTGCCTCTGGCACGGTCAGCGTGTTAGTCGAGGCAACAGATAGCCACTGGACTATTGTATACAGCGACAATGGTGTCGGCATGGACGAAGCAATGCAAAAGACGCTGTTTGAACCGTTTGTAACAACAAAACGTAATCAAGGCGGATGCGGATTAGGCATGCATATTGTTTATAATTTGGTAACGCAACTTTTAAAAGGCGAGATCCGCTGTAAAACGGCGAAATTACAAGGTGTCGAAATTACGATAAAAGTACCATTTAAGAAAATAACGACCGAAAATTAACTTAGGTGAATTACAGTTAGCTAACTGTCTATGACAATGCTTCTTTTAGGAGTTTGTCATGTTTTTATTATCTCAAGTTTTGGTTACCGTTGCTGTTTTACTCGATCTTGCCTCATTTCAATTTATGAAACGGCAGCAGGTGTTACTGGCACTAAGCCTGTCTACTGCACTCACTGCAATTCACTTCTATCTACTTGATGCAATGGCTGGTGCTTTGCTTATGGCGGTTGCGAGCTTCAGGTATCTCGTGTTTATCAAATCGCAGTCAAAGCGCTTACTTATCGGGTTTCTACTACTCAATACAGTGCCACCTTTAGTACACTTAAATGCAAATTATGAACTTTACGCTGTGTTTGGTAGTATTTTATTGACATTAGGGGCATTTATTCGCGAGCAGGTGGCATTTCGGTGTGTGATGATGTTAGGTACGGTGTGCTGGCTGATACATAATTGCTATGTCGACTCACCCATGGCGATTGTGCTAGAAAGTACTTTTTTGGTGAGTAATTTGATTGGGCTAGGGCGAATTTATATGAAACGTAAAACGAGTAAGTTGAAGGCTGAGTAAAACGCTCTGGCTAGCAGCCGAGTTGAAGTGGATCCAATTGTACTGGCTTAGGTGCTAATCAGATAAGTTCATATGAGAAATATATCTAATAATTCATTGGGTTAGATTAGGCCCTACCTACTTTTCAAACCATTCGTATTGAGTACAAGTGGTATCGAAAACGGGCTGAAATAAAAAAATAATAAATAATCTTTATATAAATCATAATATTACTATCTATTTATGTAATTATTGCATAAATAATATTGTATACAATATATCTATTGTGTATTGTTTGTTCGTTACCAAAAAAACACTCAAATCAATGGGAACAAAAGGACAATAATATGCGTAATAACAAAAAAACAGCGCAAACACTGTGTAAATCACTCACAGCATCAGCACTTGCTCTAGCATTGGGGACTACTACAGCATTTGCTGCAGATGGCAATAGCACTGTGAAAGGGAGCATCGTTAATAGTCAAGGTCTTGAGTTATCGCAGGCTCAATTGACCTTTACACATAAAACTAAGGGGCTGAAGTTTGCTGTACAAACTAATGGCAAGGGCGAATACATTTTACGTAATTTGCCTGTTGGTCGTTACAGCGTGTCAATTAATAAAGCAGGATTTGAAAACGTTATTGAAGAGGATGTTGAGCTTAATATTGGACAGGCGCTGATCTTAGACGCTCAACTATTACAACAAGGACAGGATATAGAGCGGATAGCGGTAACTGGTACGGCTATCCGACGTGTTGATATGGCCTCGTCAACGGCTGGCGTAACCTTTACAGACGCAGAGCTTAAAGTTATGCCAGTAAACACCGGCTTTGAAAGTATCGCGTTACTCGCACCGGGTACCGCTGAACCTGGTGGTAGTTCATTTCGTGGTGCATCAAGCTTTGGCGGTTCTTCGTCAGCAGAAAATGGCTATTACTTTAATGGCCTAAATGTCACGAGTATTCAAACGGGTTTAGGTTCAATTCGCTTACCTTGGGAAGCCATTTCGCAAACCCAAATCAAAACGGGGGGAATTAGCCCTGAATTTGGTGGTGCACTAGGGGGATCGTTAATGCAATTTCTAAATCTGGTGATAACGAGTTTAACCTCGGCGCAGAAGTGAGGGTCGATCCTTCATCAAGCCATAGTTATCACGACTCTAATTATTTAGATAATGGCACCATCAACATAAATACCGAGCAAGATTATGACTCGTTCAAAGAACTGCAGATCTGGGCGAGTGGTGCACTCATTGAAGACAGCTTATTTTACTATGGCCTGTATGCGCCTCGACGGGAGGTTAATCGTTGGGCTGGGCAAACGACCTTCAATGACAGAAGCAGAGATGAAGACCGCTGGTTTGCAAAACTAGATTGGTTCATCAATGAAGATCACTCAATCGGCTTTTCAGCCATGAATAACAAAAGAGAATGGACGAGACAAACCTATGCTTATGATTGGGAAAGCGATGCGATTGGCGATAAACAAGGTGTCGCGGCTCCAGGTGAAGATGGCGGTAAGGTTTACAGCATCAACTATAATGGGTACTTTTCAGACTTCTTTTCTGTGTCTGCGGTCGTGGGTCGAGTCACAGAAAATGTAGAAAATATCGTTGCTTCAACTATGCCTGGTGTTTGGGATGAAAGAGAAGGAACGGTAACGTTATCAAGCCACACGGCAAGCGGTGTTTCTGAGCAAGAATTTATCCGTGACCAAGCGAGAATAGATTTTAATATCGATTTGGACTACCACGCCATTTTGTTTGGTGTCGATTATACCAAAGTGACAGTAGATTATTTTGAAGGTCAAAATGGTCTTGGTGATGCTGAAGGTTGGTGGACAATTAAAACCGCTGGTGAAGGGAGTATTTCCGGTGCTGCGCTAGGTCAAGATTATATTGAACGCCGAGTGAGGACTAGGACGGTTGACTCTGAGGTTAACTCGCTTGCTTTCTACGTGAATGATTCTTGGCAAGTCACCGACCAA
The DNA here is from genome assembly GCF_002208135.1 of Pseudoalteromonas piscicida. Classification (NCBI taxonomy): domain Bacteria; kingdom Pseudomonadati; phylum Pseudomonadota; class Gammaproteobacteria; order Alteromonadales; family Pseudoalteromonadaceae; genus Pseudoalteromonas; species Pseudoalteromonas piscicida. The sequence continues at coordinate 1,885,517 of NZ_CP021646.1, read as the reverse complement.
CTCGTGTTAAATCTGGGCCTGCGTTATAGTCAGTTTGAAAATACCGTCACCGACGGCAGAGCATTTGTTGATATGGATAACCAACTTGCGCCTAGATTTCAAGCGATTTATGACCTAAATGGTGATGGCGAATCCAAAGTTTTCTTTACTTACGGGCGATACTTTCAACCTGTGTCTGCTAACATGAATGTCACTCAAGGCTCGGCTTCAGTAGAGTGGTTTGAGTATTTCGACCTAGAGCAAGTAGACAGTGATGGTTATCCTGTTTTATTAAGTGATGGCTCGCCAAGTCGAGGGGACATGCTTCGAGATAGACGCTGGCGCCAACGCGGAATTACAGAGCCCGGTTTGATTGCCTCATCAACCCTTAAGCCGATGTATTCTGATGAATTGACTTTGGGATACCAGACCACAGTTTTTGACGATATGGCATTTGGGGTTAGGGCGATTTATCGAGATCTCGGACGCAGTGTCGAAGATACGGATGTAGGCCCCGTACTTGCGAAGAAATTGGCTGAACTCGGTATCCAAGACAATGTCGGTCAGGGTTCTTACTATGTGCTAAATAACCCGGGTGAAGCGATCACCATGAGTTATGACTTTGATGGCGATGGTCAAGTCGATGAAGTGACGCTCAGTGCAGAAGAGCTTGCCCTGCAACAAGCAGTGCGTAAATATCTGGCACTTGAATTTACCTTAGAAGGAAATATTACCGACAAGTTACGGATTAATTCTTCTTATACTTGGTCACATAGCTATGGTAATACAGAAGGTTTAGTGAAAACCGATAACGATCAGGCCGATCCAGGTTGGACAACTTCCTATGATTACGCGGATCTGATGGATCACGGGTATGGTAATTTGCCGAACGACCATCGCCATTCAATAAAAGTATCAGGTTCTTACGATATCACAGATGAGTTAACTCTGGGGCTGGTTGCAAGAACGTCATCAGGTCGCCCGACTAACTATTTCTCAAAACACCCTGTCGGTGTAGATAGCTGTGCGCCTGGTAACCCTTGGGATGCTTGCGTGAGTAAATATTACGGCCATGTTTCGCATTACGATGAAAATGGTAACCCAACCCCTCGTGGTAGTGTAGGTAATCTTCCTTGGGCAACCACGGTAGACTTATCACTCAGTTACTCTACCGACATCATGGGACATGATTTGTTACTCAAGGGCACCGTTTATAATCTACTAAACAGTGATAAAGCGCTTGGGATCAATGAACAGCGTTCTTTAGATGGTGAAAATGGCTTAATCGTTAATCCTGACTATGGCATTACAACGTTACGACAAACTGAGCGTTACGCGTCATTAGTTGCAAGGTTTACGTTTTAATTTCCCTGGAGACAGCCAAGACTAGGTGTTATGCACCTAGTTCTTGGCTTATTTTCAAAAAGCATCGCAAGGAGCTGTATTTAGTTCTCAGGATCCGTTTAACTTAAACCAAAATAGTGCGATGCAAAGAGAGTTCTTATTACCATGAATATAGATTACGCAGCCAGACAGCAACGCTTAGTCAATAAATTACAACAACATCAAAGCGACGCTATCATTATTTATGGCTACGAGAATATTGTATATTTAACTGGCTTCACCGGTCATGCAGCAACATTGTTGATGTCTTCAAATGGGCGACACCGACTCATTACCGATTATCGTTACTTTGAGCGTGCTAGCAATGAAGCGGTGGGAGTCGAAGTCATTTTAAGAAATCGTGATAAAGAAACGTTACCTGATTGTATTTTTAGATTATTGGATGGGCCGCGACAGCTTGCATTTGAAGCGCATCAAATCAGTCACGCAGATTATGTCTCATTAAACATCAGTGCAAAAAATACCACGCTTGTTGCCGCGCCGCTGTGGGTGGAATCACTAAGACAAGTTAAAGGTAGTGATGAAATTAACTGTATCAAACGTGCCGCCGAGATAGCTGACTCGGCGCTTGCCCATACACTGCCTTTGTTAAAAGTAGGGATCACTGAGCGAGAAGCGGCAATTGAGCTTGAGTATCAGATGCAAAAGCTAGGCTCCGAAGGTCTCTCTTTTGACACAATCCTATTATTTGGTGCTCGTTCTTCCTTACCGCACGGAAACCCAGGACAGACAAAACTTAACCTAGGCGATTTGGTACTTATCGACTTTGGTGCGGTGATAAGCGGCTATCGCTCTGATATGACGCGAAGTTACGTGTTAGGGGAGCCGACGAAGCAACAACAAGCCATTTATGACACGGTTCAACATGCGCAACGAGCTGCGTTGGCGCTAATAAAAGCAGGCGTTAACTGCATAGATTTAAATAACGCATCACACGATGTGTTAAGTCATAGTGATTTTTCACAATACGCAGGCGAGGGACTTGGTCACGGTGTGGGGCTATTTCTACACGAGCAGCCGTTTATTAAACCTGGGGTCGATCACCAATTAGAAGCCGGCAATATCATTACCATAGAGCCTGGTATTTACATTCCAAATTATGGTGGTGTGCGCTTGGAAGAAGATGTACTGGTGACTGAAAATGGTTTTGAATGCTTAACCCACGCGCCACAAGTATTTCAGCTAACAAACTAAGGAATGATGATGCAAATTATTACTCGCCAAGAGGTCGCGGATAGTCTCAACTACCCAAGCTTAATTCAGGCGCTTAAACAGGGGTTTGCGCAACCAGCAGGTACACCAACACGGCAAGTCTTTGAGCTAGATAATAGTCACATCAATCATGATGCTTTTGCTGTTTTACCAGCTTGGAATGCCGATGTGATTGGCGTAAAGGCGTTTACTTATTTCCCAGATAACAACCAGTACGATAAAGCCTCCCTTTACTCGAAAATCATGCTGTTTTCTAGGCAGTTCGGTGAGCCGCTCGCGCTTGTGGACGGCACCGAAGTAACGTTGTGGAGAACCTCTGCTGTGTCAGCATTAGCCGCGGAGTATTTAGCACCTAAGCATGCCAAACATTTGGTTTTCTTCGGTTCAGGCAATTTAGCCAGTTACATGATTAATGCGCATTTAAGTGTTAGGAGTTATAGAAAAATTTCAATAATTGCACGCAATACTGAAAAAGGACGTCTGTTGCTGGAGCTATTGTCCTCGCAGCATCCGGGAATGGAATTTTCACTGTATCAGGAGGCAACAGCGTCTGTTATTGCTTCGGCAGACGTGATCAGCTGTGCAACAGGCAGTCATACGCCTTTGTTCAATGGAGAGTGGCTGAGCGATGGCACGCATATAGACTGCATTGGCAATCACCATAAAGATTGTCGAGAAATTGATACCACAACGGTAACTAAGAGTCGCGTTTTTGTAGATAGTCGCGCCAATGTATTGAACGAGGCGGGCGAATTGTTGTTACCAATCAGTGAAGGTAAATTTAGCCCCGATAAGGTGGTTGCAGAGCTTAGCGAAATGACTAAAAATAACCTAGGTCGAAGTAACGAGAACGAAATTACTTTGTTTAAGTCTGTAGGAACAGCACTGAGTGATTTAATTGGAGCGAAATTAGTGTATGACTTGGTTCAAAAATAAAGAGCACGGTAAAGTGTATGAAGTAACCGCAGTAGTCAAAGCTGCTGACAAGCGCTTGGTGAATCCGCTTATTTGTCACGAATGTCACATGTTGGTCAGTTATCAAGGAGTTGGTGGTGAAACGAAAAGTGAAAAGCTGCTATATGACGAGGTGTTTTACAAAGCGTTTCAAAACCACGATAGCTGTTACGTCATGGTGGATGACAATGGTATTCGCCATTATCATCCAAGTGAGTAAAGTGACTTATTCAATTAAGTGGACACAATTAAGTGAATAAGCGCTGATAAGGTCGCAGGCGTCATGCACATGCAGAGCAAAGAGACCAAAGACAGAAAACGTGATACTGATACCGCATTGGCCTTGTCAGCATTGTCGAGCAGGTATCTTGCGGCTAATTGGCGTATTCAAGTTAGATGCAACAACGACCAAAGTAGAACGAACGAGTTGGCAGCTCGATAGCTAATTAAAATCAATTAGTTAACCTGCTTAATTGCTCAGGCTAGCGGCCTCAGTACGCGTAAAAAATATAATTGCTTATTAAGCCAAATTTAGGTGTAATGAATACATAATAAGCGCTGAGCAATGTAGGGAAAGCTTACATAACACTAGCTAAACTGATTACACTTGCTAGGAAATGCGTGTCGCATAAATACTAAAATGTTATGCCTCAAGGAGGTAGAAGTGTTTAAACTTACGAAAATAAACTCCGATAGCACGCCAAAAGCAATAGGAGGTTACAGTCAGGCTCTTTTAGTTGAGAATGCAAATAGACTCCTTTTTATAAGTGGGCAGATCCCCGTAGGAAAAAATGGAGATGTACCAAGAGACTTTGAGTCACAATGTCGATTAACTTGGTGCAACATTCTAGAACAACTAAAAGCTGCTGATATGGAAGCAAAGAATCTTGTAAAGGTGACTACATATCTATCATCTCGTGAATTCGCAGATACAAATGGAACTGTTAGAAGAGAGTTATTAGGAAGTCATAACCCAGCACTCACAGTAATAATTGCTGATATTTTTGAGGAGAATTGGTTATTAGAGATTGAAGCGTATGCTGCTGCGTAACACATATGAACCTTCTCGGGTCAAGTAAGCATAACGGTTCTTTTTAGCTGCTTTTAAGCAGCTAATATGTATCTGCAATTCTTAAATCTGTTCACTTCGCTATGTCGGTTAGCCGTTAAAATCGTTTACGGCAAACACATATAGGGGCGTTACGCCGTAATCTCTTAATGCGATCTCATCGCTGCCTAAATCAGTCGATACAACTCATAATCATTGATTGAATCATTGATGATACCCACCATTATTTGTATCTATGCTTGTAACTCCACCCAATTTAGTACAGCTATTTCATAGAATTTTATGCAGCCTCAAGATAGCCAATTGGTGTCATATCGCCAAGTGAATCATGAGGTCGCTCATAATTATAAATATCTAACCACTCATAGTTAAAAACAAGGGGTAAAAACAAGTGAGGTAAAAACAAGTGAGGTGAACATTTAAACCAGACACCCACCGTTATTTTTACCTATGCTGGCAAAGTGAGATTAAAAAGTACGGAAACACTAAAAGAATATGGACAAAAGAGTTCTTAGATAGGGTGACCTTTGGCGTATAAGCGTATCGCTACAGTAAAACTGGGTTATCGCGCACGACAACGTGCTGTTAATACAACAGAAAGAAATTCGAGAATTGAGAATGTGAGTTTTGCTAAGCTAACAAGCGCTCGCAGTTTGTTAGGTTTGTCCGTCGTCGTTTTTGCAGAGTTTCACAGTAAGCGGTTATTGTTCGCTCTCGACCAACGGCACCATGGAATACACGTGAAAATTGCGTAGTGAGTTTTATCCAGTTCTCAGGCTCTATATTTAGTCGAGTGAGTATGGGTTGTGCTTCGTTTATATGGCCTCGCTTGTCGGCTCGAATACACTGACCTGTGAGTTCAACCAATTCAATATAAGATTTAAGTTCAAAAGGTAGGCCTTTTGGCATGTGTTTTCGTGGGCTGCCAGCAAAGCGTAGTAGGCTTTTAGGTTGTTTACCTAATTTCGTATGGTCAATGCGTTTTTTGATGCTGGTGTAGTCTGAGGTTTCAGGCGTTGCTGCGATTTTGGCTCTAATGGGGTTCAAGTCTACATATGCTAAACACGCAACCAATGCTGCCTCATCCAGTAATGCTTGGGATTTAAATCGTCCCTCCCAAAACCGGCCTGTACAATTATCTTCTTTATTTGCTCTGCGGGCGATGTCTTCGTTGAGTACTCGCATAAACCAGCTAATATCTGCGAGCCTTTCTCTGTACTTATCAACCAGCTCATCGAGTATCAATTGCTCCGACTCATTAAGTGCTTCACCTTCAATAAATTTTTGGCTTATCCAATTACCTTTGAACAACTTGTGCCATCGTATCACAACTGCTTTATCAGACAGGCGCTTAGCCTTTCTATCATCAACATATAAAACAATGTGGGTGTGATTACTCATCACGGCATAAGCACAAATATCAATACAAAACACAGACCCCAGCATCAGGAGCTTTTCTTCAACCCAATCTCGGCGGTGTTCGTATGATTTTCCGGTAAATTTATCTTCACCGCAGAGAAAGGTGCGCCTTACGCAACGGGAGATACAGTGGTAGTATTTGGTGTCGGTTAAACTAATTTGTCTATTACGGGCAGTCGCTATAGCTAGGTTTCCTCAATCCTTTGAGTGCAGAATTAAAGCTTAGGCAGGATCTTAGAAAGGTGCAAATTAGTGGTGGGTGTCAGCGATTTGTTCTTCCGAATGTCACATGTTGGTCAGTTATCAAGGAGTTGGTGGTGAAACGAAAAGTGAAAAGCTGCTATATGACGAGGTGTTTTACAAAGCGATTCAAAACCACGATAGCTGTTACGTCATGGTGGATGACAATGGTATTCGCCATTATCATCCAAGTGAGTAAAGTGACTTATTCAATTAAGTGGACACAATTAAGTGAATAAGCGCTAATTTTTAACCTGACAGAGTACAAATATAGAGCTCTATGAATTCTGACATTTCAGCTATTGGGCAGGTGCGGACTGCGGTACTAACATGTTTCTGCCCCAAAATGAGTTAACGTAAATGCTCTAAGGGTGGCTTTGAGCGAAAAGCTGGCGTTCATCCTTTCATCTAAAACACTGTGTATATATCCATATTCATTGAGTTTCTTCCATAGTCAGGAAAACGACCCTGTGGGTCGTTTTTGTCGTGTTCACATTTAGATTGATGTAACGTAACTTCAATGCTGGTAAGTATTTCCTAAATTTGCTATCAATAGTCATGGGACAAAAACTAGACAGATTGCTGTAGAAAAACGACCCAATCGCTCGATATTAAATTGTTATACACTTATGACGCAACAATGACGTCGGGTTGTCATATTGATGTCGTATCGAAAAATAGGGTTTCTCTCGATAATAGTTTGAACTTTTATATCGGAGGAAACAGTAATGGAAATGAAATTAGATAAAGCAAAACTAAAACAACTCAGAGAGTCAAAAGCCTGGAGTCAGTCCCACCTTGCTGAGGTAAGCGGTATCAGCTTAAGAACAATTCAGCGAATTGAAAAATCAGGTGTAGCTTCACCAGAATCAGTTAAATCTATTTGTGCTACTTTTGGTATTCAAATAGGTGATCTTTCTGTTGGCGAAGAGCATCAAAAGGAAATAGTACCTTCTTTTTCAGGCTTAATGAGATACAAAATATCCAACATGGACAAAAAAGCTACTCTTATCTCGTTTAGCATCGCATTTGTCATAGCTTTTATTTTAACTATGTAACGTGTATAACAAACTGTTTAATAGGACAAATTTTACTGTGTCGCTTTTGCTAATCCGCTGCGCGGGCAAAAACCAACCCAGCAAATTTGCCCATTAACAGGGCGTTAGTCCATAGAAACTTTTATGCGAAATTCGCCTAATACAGCCGACGACCTAAAACGTTTTTGTCCAACAAAAAGTTTATTTGACCGTCCGCTATTCGCCCTTTCCGGCCATTAATCAGTTACGAGCGGTCAGATTTAATTGAACTCATAACCCAAAACTGCCAGATTGTGCTTGAGCCTGCGTCAGATCACTTTGTCGACGTACTCAAGTATTAAGCCAAATTAATGTAGTAGAGGCCGTAACCCACGATAAATGCAGGCACTGCAGAGTAGATGGTGGCAAATAGCGCCGCCCTTGGTGCCAATGCTATCGCTGGAAATAACGCATCGCCATCGTTAGCAACGGCATTGGCTGCAAGGGCACTAAATGGCACGACTCCTTGTAGGTAAAGCGTTGTAACGACAATTTGAGGCCCACAGCCTGGTAATAACCCTACAAGAATGGCCACCAGTGGTGCATACAACGCATAGTCTTTAAACCAAACTGCGAGATCAAGTCCTAAATACGCGGTAGATAGCTCGTAAAGCAAAAAGCTTGCAACGACCCAAGCGGTCACAAAGTGCGTGTCCTGCAGCACTCTGGTGAGCTTTGAAGGTGGGTCGCATTCACCTTCTTCACAGGTGATATCTTTATAGCTGACGCCTTTTGAATTAAGTGCCCACACACACACAGCAAAAAGACATAATGCTGCACCAAGCCATGCAATTTCTGTATCAAAAGGTGCTAAGTCGACGTTAAAAGCAATCGCGAGTGCAATTGCAAGGCTAGGTAGTAAGCATAGCTTCCACACCTTACGGCTTAAACTAAACGCACGGCTCGCGTGTAAGGTTTCTTCTTCGACCTCATTGATGGTCTGCGGGACACAAAAGTCGGGTTTATGAATTAAGTGCACACATAGCCCACTCACGATACCCACACCAACCCCCATCGCGATGATAGTGAGGCCTGTCAGCGGCTCTTTGGCGAGTAGCAAAAACGCTGCATCTCCCATCGTCGCAGTAAGCACTGCGACAACTGAAGCAAAGCTTGCTTGTTTTTTGGTAAATTGAGTGACCACGATAATCGCACCACCACAGCCTGGCAACGCGCCTAATATTGACGCCATACCAATTTCGAGAATAGGGGATTTGGTACTCAGATAACTGAGATTAAGCTGTGGAATTCTGTCAACAAGAAAGTAGTACACGAGTAGAGTAGCGGCAACAAAAACGCTGACTTGAAAAAATGCGTCGCTCAGCGCGCTGACTACAATTGGTCTCGCCGTTTCAAATGCTAAAAGTACAATAATAACGAGGGGTAAAATTAGCCGTTTGTTGAACAATAAACTCACCTTAGCGCCATGTGCTGGTTGAGAGTATCGAAGTAGAGATGAAAACATAAAGTGCAACCCGTGTATTGTCTAAGTTGCACTTTAATTTTATTTTAAATGAAAATCAATATCATTTGCATTATTTTCTTTGGAACTCTGCGGTTGCTTTCCATTTTGGCCAAGCGTCTTGCTCAGAGACATCATAGCCAACTTTAAAGAACAGCTGTAGATCCTGGATTGCTCCGCTTAAATCCCACTCTTCACGGTAGCGATCGCAAGGCTGATGATAACAACCACGCAGTACTAAACCCATACGTTTACGATAGGTTTCAGTCTCTTCGTCACGTGCTTCGGTTCCACCACCGGCGTACATTGCAGGCACACCCATGTTCGCAAATGCGAAGTGATCGGAGCGATAGTAACCACCAGCGGCAGGACGTGGATCCCCTGAAACGACGCGGTCTTGCGCTTTTGCTGCGGTTTCTAGCATTTCATCGAGTTCCGATTTACCAATACCAACTACGCTGATGTCTTTTACTTTACCCAATAAATTTAGGCTATCCATATTGATGTTAGCAACGGTTTTCTCTGCTGGAATAACAGGGTTTGCAGCATAAAATTTAGAGCCTAACAGACCTTGCTCTTCAGCCGTTACGGCCAAAAATGTAATTGAACGGTTAGGGCGAGTTGGTAGTTTAGTAAAGGCTTCAGCTACCTCAATCATACCGCCTGTACCGCTAGCATTATCATGTGCGCCGTTATAGATCTGATCGCCTTTACGATTTGGATCGGTACCTAAATGATCCCAATGTGCTGAGTAGATGATGTGCTCGTCAGACTTTTTGCTACCTGGTAGGGTGGCGATAAAGTTATACGAAGTTGATTTTTTGATGGTGTTTTTGACGGTAACTGACGCGCTTAGGTTGCCCATATCAACGTGGTATGCGCCTTCAGCAGCTTTTTTCTTTGCTGTGTCAAAATCAAGTCCAGCCTTTTGAAATAGCTCTTTAGCAACGTCTACTGTTACCCAACCTTCAACCGCAACGCGGTCCATGTTGTTATTTTCTTTTTGGAAGCCAAACTGCGGGCCACTCCAAGAATTTTCCACTACGCTCCAAGGATAAGAAGCTGGCGCAGTTTCATGAATAATGATCGCACCTGCAGCACCTTGGCGTGAAGCTTCTTCGTATTTGTACGTCCAACGGCCATAATAGGTCATTGCTTCACCGGTAAATTTACCTGAGTCAGGATTAGCAAAGCCTGGATCGTTTACTAGCATCACCACTGTCTTGCCTTTCACGTCCAGGCCTTCATAGTCATTCCAGTCGTATTCAGGTGCATTAACCCCATAGCCAACGAAAACAAGTTCTGAATCTTTGATTGACTCGAGTTCGCTGATGCGGGCTGAGCCCATCACCATGTCTTTTTTATATTCGTAGTTTTTGCCACCGATTGTTAAGGTCATATTAGGATCGGCTTCAAGCGAAACAAGCGGCACTTCTTGTAAGAAGCTGTTGCCATTGCCTGGTTGATAGCCAAGCGCTTTAAAATGTTTGGTTAAATAGGCAAGCGTTAGCTCTTCACCTTTTGTTGACGGAGCGCGACCGCCAAATTCGTCAGAGGCAAGGGTTTTAATATGGGCTCTGAGTTGAGCATCGTTAATACTATTGTATGCAGTATCAATGTCTTGGGGGTTATTGCTCGTGCTAACACAGCCCGCAAGCACCGCCATAGATAGAGCACTGAGCGTCAGTTTAAGTTTCATAATTGCCTTTCTTTTACTTGTTAAGAACCCATAAGTAGTAACATAAAATCCGTAAAAGTTCGAGCGGGACAAGACGGCTAAAGGAGATAGAAATTAATGAAAATCCGTAGCTGGTACAGATCACAGCACAATTTTTAATAATTAACCTGAGGTTTGCATAAGGAATGAACTAACTCATTGTTTTTAATGCCATATTAAATTATACCCTTATCTAGCCAGTCAGTTTTAGGGATAACAAGGCGAATTTATGCACCAATAGCTGGCTATTGGAAGTGAATTCAACGCAGTTAGCGCTAAAACTGGCTGCTAGAAAGGCATTAATTATCCGAAGCTCAGGTTAATTACCTTAATTTTAGCATGCGATGTAGCCTGTTACGCTCATTTACAATTGGCTTTTGCCAAGTATCCGGTGCTTCAGTAAAATAGTCGGCTAATTGCATGATAAGTATCTCAATCAAATGAAAAAGTTTACAGCGCCTGAGGCGTGGCAGGTTGCATGTTTACATGCAGAGCCGTTTTCCCATTTAAATCAGCTTTTTGACTTAAAAAGCCAGCAAGACTGGCCAAGCCCCCAGTGGTTGTCATCGCATGTAAACAGCATTAGCGTGCAACAGTACGATACCCAGTTTGTGGCCGATGAAACGATAGACTTTGGCGATAAATACTATGAAGAGATTATCTTTGAAACCCACCAGGTACCGACGCGTAGTCAAAACTGGCACGATTTATTTGGTGCGTTGATCTGGTGTTTATTCCCAAAAACAAAAGCTTTGTTAAATGCCCTACATATCGAAGAAATAGAACAGTTTGGTTTAAAGCAGCGGAGTAAAAAGCGTAACGCGTTAACACTCTTTGATGAGTGTGGTTTGGTGTTGGCAATCGATGATGATAAATGGCGTGATGCCTTTAAATCACACCAATGGCAGAATGTATTTTACGATAATCGCTCAGAATGGCAGCAAAACCTAAAGCCTTTTGTATTTGGCCACGCAAACTACGAGATGCTAACCAATCCCTTTATTGGGCTGACGGGAAAACTGGTGTGTATCAATGTTGATGCTGAATTTTGGCAACTTTCACTAAGCGAACAATATCGTTGGTTAGACGATAAATTGGTCGCACTGATCAATGATGGGTTGCTTGAAGACAATACCAAAATGTCACCCATTCCGCTGCTTGGGATCCCAAACTGGCATGAGCCACAAGATTTAGAATTTTATCAGAATACGGACTATTTCAGGCCGAAAAGAAGGAAGTAGCATGATAGTTATCAATGGATTAAAAAAACGCTTCGCTCTGACTCGCGAACATAAAAAGAAAAAGAGTCAAACGGATCCTCGCGAGCGTGATGGTTTTTTTCACAGTGTAGAAGAGGTTAACCTGCACTGTGGGCAAGGAGAAGTACTTGGATTGCTTGGCCCCAATGGGGCGGGAAAAACCACCACTTTGCGTATGCTCTCTACTGCGTTGACGCCGGATGCTGGTACTATCTTAGTGGATGGTCAGGATATTGTGAAAAAGCCCGTAATTGCTCGCAAGTCCATCGGCTTTTTATCAGGGTCAACAGGGTTATATGGACGTCTTACCGCCAAAGAAAATGTTGAATATTTTGCGCGACTTCATGGTTTAAAAGGAAAAGCATTAAAAGCGAAATGCGATGAGCTGTTTCAACGCTTAGAGATGGAGACCTTTTTAGATAAAAGGGCTGAACACCTGTCGACCGGTATGAAACAAAAGACCAATATTGCTCGGGCGGTGGTACACGACCCTAAAGTCGTCGTATTAGACGAGCCAACGACGGGTCTTGATATTATGACCACACAAACGGTTATCTCTTTTATTCGCGACCTCAAAGCGCGTGGTACACCTGTTATATTTTCTACCCACCACCTAGATGAAGTCGCATTATTGTGCGATAGGGTGTCTGTTATCGATAAAGGGATCACCTGCTTTGATGGCAGCTTGGCTGATTTCAAAACGAAAGGGCAAAGTGAAGAGCTAAATCAGGCATTTTTGAATTTGTTGACGGGAGCACAGCATGTTTGAGGTATTTTTAAAAGAAATTAGAGAGCTGCTGCGTGACCGCAAAACACTATTCTTTGTGATTGCACTGCCGATGTTGGTATTTCCAGTGATTATGGCCTTGGTAGGCTTTATGGCATCACAAGCCGCCATGGAAGCGGAGCAAGAAGTTCATACGTATTACATCGCAAATGAAGCCTATGCTGAAAAGTTCTCTGAGCAGGTTTTTTATCATAAAAGTTTTAAGAAATATGCTGGTGAGCTCAAGCTTGATAGCGTCGAAGCGCTGAGTGATGCTGTACGAAGTGGCGTGATCGATGTTGGAGTTTTTATTCCATCCGATCCGGTTGAAAATCTGGAGTCTGGCGTAAAAAGTGAATGGAAAATCGTGTTTAACGATGCTCAATCTATCAACTTTATATACGATCGTTTGTCTAAACTTGCTAAGAACTTTTCTGATGAACTCAGAGCGGCGAAGTTAACTTCACTGGGATTGTCGCAAGTGGAGCAAGCGGCAGTGCTCCAACCCATATCGATTATTAAAGTGGACACTGCTGACAAACGTGAAAATTTAGGTGAGAAGTTAGGCGCATTTATCCCTTACATGTTAATTCCGCTGGTATTGATGGGGGCAAGCTATCCAGCTATTGATTTAGGCGCTGGAGAGAAAGAGCGTGGCACTTTAGAGACGCTGTTGTTAACGCCAATTTCTCGCACAGAGTTAGTGTTGGGTAAATTTTTAACCGTATTGAGTAGTTCAATATTCTGTGCGCTTATCACGGTCTCCAGCATGGCGCTGTGGATAGGAATTGCCAGTAGCTTTGTCGAACTAGACGTTATTAAAAACGCCTTCTCGTCGGTTGCATTAATAGACTTTGTGTTGATTTTTGCGTTGTTGCTTCCTGTTGCTGTGATGCTTTCGTCGCTAACACTTGCCATTTCAATTTACGCCAGAACCTTTAAAGAAGCACAAAACTACATGGGGCCACTCAGCATGGGTATTTTCATTCCCATTGTGATGTCCTTAATGCCAAATATGGAGTTAACCGCTAAAACAGCATTGATCCCAATTACCAATGTGGCATTAGCGATTAAAGAAATCATCAAAGGTACGGTCGATTATGGCTACGTCGCGTTAATTTTTGGCGCTTCTGCCGTTTTAGCAGCAGGGTTACTCGTGTGCTGCGTTAAATGGTTTAATAAAGAAACCGTATTGTTTAGGTAAAGCTTCAGTTAGGTGTGAGTCATTGAGAATTATGGCGTTTTTCTGTACGATAAACGCCTTATTCAGAATTTAACTTTTTGTAATTTAGCGTGCTGTTTATCTGGATAGCTTGCGCAAGTCGTAGGTTTCAATTTTAGTCACTCAAGGAATGTAGGATGACATCAACCTCGGTACTTAAGTCAGTCAGTGAATCGGTTACTAACGGCATAGCCATTTTATTCTTGTTTTCGTCGGTTTTTCACTTAGTCGGGTCAAGTTTTTTGGAAGCTCTGATCTACTTAGTGATTTCTTTGTTACTATTTGCATACCGTAATCGTTTAATGTTTGACCCTGCACAAAAGCAGTTTGTTATCACTAAACAACTATCGTTATTGAATGTACGTATTCGGAGAATAGGTGAGCGTGTGATACCGCTTTCAACTGTGACTGAAGTATCTACGGGTTGTAACAAGCAACTCAATTATATTGGTATAAGTTATCTTTCAGAAAGTGAGGAGCCTGCGGTCTATTCATTTTCGTGTTTACGGCAAGCTGATAAACTCACCGCGCTTGTGTCGGCATCTGGTTTTGACCAAAACATTCAACCGACGGCAGATGCGGATGCAGATAGGAGATCAGCTATGCGTTCAACTCCCACTAGCCTTGCAAGATTATTTCCTTTATTTATGAATAGCAATCGCGATATTGAAGCGCGATTCTCCGTGTTACGATGTGCACTACCGACGCCTAAGCATAAGCTGCATATTGTTTGGATGGTGGTAGGGGCTTTTGCTCTGATGACCTGCTTCATTCTTTACTCGTCACAAAATTACATAGCGGGTTTGGTATTTTTGGTGCTCACGTATTTGAGCTATTGGTTGACGTCTGTACTTATCAGTGATAAACACTATTTTGTTTATCACTCACCCTGTAACGAAATTAAGGTTGAGGAAGATAGTTTGTTTTTACCTGCGTTACTGTTTACAGATAAACAAGCACGAGAGGTAAAAAAGGATGAAGTTAACGATATTAAGGTACACTGGAATACGTTTACAGTCAGCGATTTAGATAGGTTGACTTCTTCGACTCGTCGTAATCATATTGTTGATTTGGTCTTTGATACTGAGTATGGCGCGACGGTTTCACTCTCTGGCATGAGCGTAGAGGCTGAGCCACTCTTACTTGCGTTAACGCATTGGCAATATCCTTTATCTATTGAGCGCACGGATAAAGCGGTGTTCCCAATGGTGAGGCACTTTCAATATGGTATTTTTGTGTTTATTTTGGGTATAATTGTCTGGGCAATGACTACATTTGTGATATAACGCACCTAACGAAAAGCGGAAATTGTTTATTTCGAATATAACTTCGCTAAAAATAAGTGAAAGCATATATATGAAGGAAAATCAGGATTGTCCTCAGGCGCTGTTTGAGGATATGTCGCGAAAGGAAGCGATACTAAAAGAGTTTAATTCGCTGAGGCCTAACAATAAGCGACGATTCTACCAGATCATCGCTATGCTAACGGCAGCCGTATTTTTAATTTATCGCTACTCAGAAATTATTGAACAACCCGTTTTATACATATTTTTGATTTTAATGATGAGCTTAAGCGCAGAGTCGTACGTGCAAAACAAGCGTATCAATAAACGCATCGATTTACTGCATAAGCTATTAAAAGATGACTGACTAAATTAGGAAATGAAGCCGCTAATTAAGCGGCTTCAATATTATCAGTTTTCATGTTTTCAATTTCAACTACGTTGAGAACCGATTGTACATCTGACCAATGTAGCAATTCGATACGACCTTCTTGGTTTTCAACCAATGCCGTGCAGTTTTCTATCCAATCACCATCATTACAGTAAACAATACCGTCGACAACACGGATCTCCGGCTGATGGATATGTCCGCAGATAATACCGTCAACACCTTGCTTCTTCGCTTCATGAATTGCTGCGTTCTCGAATGCGGCAATGGCCTCTCTGGCTTTATGCACGCGGTTTTTCAGCCAAGATGCAAGCGACCAGTAATGACCGCCATATAAGCGTCGTACGCGATTGGTCCAGCGATTTAAGAAGAGTAGAAAATCATAAGCGGCATCGCCAATGATACTGATCAGTTTGTTGTATCTTGTTGCCGAGTCAAAATCATCGCCGTGCAGTAATAAAAATCGCTTACCTGCAGAAGTGGTATGAATAAAGGTTTTATGCACTTCGACTTTAAAAAGCGTTTGTCCAACATAGTTTCTGAAGGTTTCGTCGTGATTACCCGGTATGTAGATAACGCGTGTACCAGATCCCGCTTTTTTTTGTATGCATTCTAATACCTGATAGTGGGATGGATCCCAAAAAAACTGGCGTTTCATTGACCATAGATCAACGATATCACCAACCAGATAGAGTACATCACATTCAGTTTTGTTGAGAAAATCTAGCAAGAACTTCGCTTTACAGTCCTTGTAGCCCAAGTGTACGTCTGAGATCCAAATACTCGGATAGTATGTTGTTTTCATGGCTTGGCTCTTTAGCGTAATAATGACAATGCTAAGAGGCAAAGATGACAGTGGCGGGGCAGTTAGGAGAAGCTAATATGACAAAAGAGCATACACCTGTATGCTCTTTTATTGTGCAATTTAACTAGGCTTATTTGCTTTTAATTGCATTAACGATTGTTTCAACCGCAGATTCAATATCCAGCATCAGTTTTTCGCCAGTTTGACGGTTTTTCAGTTCAACCTTATTTTCATCAAGGTTACGCTCGCCAATCACTAGGGTATAAGGAATACCGATAAGTTCCATATCGTTAAACATAACACCTGGACGCTCTTTACGGTCGTCGAATAACACATCAATCCCTGCATTTTGTAGATCGGTATAGAACTTTTCTGCGATCTCTGGGATACGGTGAGACTTATGCATATTCATTGGCACGATTGCCAACTCAAATGGCGCAATAGCAACAGGCCATTTGATACCGTAATCATCGTTATTTTGCTCGATTGCAGCGGCAACGATACGAGAAACACCAATACCATAACAACCCATGGTTAATGTTTGGTTCTTCCCTTCTTCGCCAAGTACGCCAGCTTTCATTGCTTCAGAGTACTTAGTACCAAGTTGGAACACGTGACCTACCTCGATACCACGTTTGATAAGGATTTTACCTTTACCACAAGGGCTTGGATCGCCTTCAACCACGTTACGGATATCTTCAACAGTATAAGCGTTTACGTCTCTGTCCCAGTTAATCCCACTGTAATGAACACCATCTTTGTTTGCACCGGCAACAAAATCAGCCATGATAGCTGCGCTGCGATCGACAATAATAGGCATTGAAAGACCGACAGGTCCCAAAGAGCCAGGTTTTGCACCAATAGCGTTAACAATGTCTTCTTCGCTCGCCATCTCGAGCGGTGAATCCACTTGTGCTAATTTCTCAGCTTTAAGCTCATTTAAGTCATGATCGCCACGAACGATAAGCGCGACAAGACCACGTTTACCGTCTTCGTCTGGTGTGCCATACACGATGAGTGTTTTCACACCACGGTGTGGTTTAACGCCATGTTTTGCTTTTAGCTCAGCGATGGTGAAAGCTTCAGGTGTGTCAAACGTATTAAGTTCTTTACTTGGCGCTGGGCGAGCTTCAGTTGGTGCAAGCGCTTCAGCCTTTTCAATGTTTGCAGCGTAGTCACTTTCATCACTGAATGCGATCGCATCTTCACCAGACTCTGCAAGTACATGGAATTCATGCGATAAATTACCGCCAATCGAACCGCTGTCAGCAATAACTGGGCGGTAGTCAACGCCTAAACGATCAAAAATGTTACAGTAAGCTTGGAACATCTTGTGATATGTTTTTTCAAGACACTCGTCAGTCATGTGGAATGAATAGGCGTCTTTCATGGTGAATTCACGCGCGCGCATCACACCAAAACGTGGACGAACTTCGTCACGTACTTTAGTACTGATTTGATAAAGTGTGATCGGCAGTTGCTTATAGCTGTTGATTTCGCGACGTACAAGATCAGTGATCACTTCTTCATGCGTTGGACCAAGTGCAAATGGACGGCCATGACGGTCATTAATACGAAGTAGTTCAGGACCAAACTGCTCCCAACGGCCTGACTCTTCCCACAGCTCTGCAGGCTGGATCACTGGCATTAGCAGCTCAATCGCTCCCGCTTTGTCCATTTCTTCACGGACAATTCTCTCTACTTTGCGGAAAACTTTTAGGCCTGATGGTAGCCAAGTATAAAGACCTGAAGCCAATTTACGGATCATACCCGCTCTAAGCATTAGCTGGTGGCTTACCACCTCTGCATCAGACGGCGTCTCTTTTAGAGTCGCTAATATATATTCACTCGTACGCATTCTTATTCCAGTATAAGTTACTTATTGTTCTCTTATTGGCGGCTATTCTAGCAGTGCAGTTGCCGCTTAAAAAGCTTTAATACCTAAACATCTTCATAATTTATAAGTTTATTGGCAAGCCGCTGAATTTGCTATTTTGCTAACGAAATTTCAGTGACATGATTATGCTCGCCATCCACAGTCCAACGGATATTAAAATCATACAAACTCATGCCATAGTCCTGCTGTGATGTGCGTTTCTTTTTATAAGCAGGACGAGGATCTTGCTTCAGTACATTAGTAATGAATTGCTGAAGTTCTGGATAGTTTTTCTGTTTTTCAATAAAAACGATAGCTTCGTCTGAGAAGCTAACAGACATCTGCGTTTCTGGCCGAGTATCAGCAAAGCCTGCCGTGGCATCCACCAAGGCATCGGAATAGGGAAGATACGGCTTAATGTCAATGATTGGTGTACCGTCCAATAAGTCTACGCCAGAGAGCAATAAATCCAGCTGACCATTTTTATATTCTACGCCCTCGAGCTTTACAGCACTCATGCCAATGCCGTTGGGTCGAAAAGTCGCTCTAGTTGCAAATACGCCTTTACGTTCATTACCACCGAGTCTCGGAGGGCGTACAAGCGCAGAGTAACCTTTATCAGCGGTTTCATGAAAACGAAACAACAACCAAATATGCGTGAACGCTTCAATACCACGAACAAATTCTTCGCGATTGAATTCACCAACAAATCTAAGCTTGGCTTTTGCCTCTGGGACAAGCCTTGGTTGTCTCGGAATAGCGAACTTCTGTTTATAAGGAGATTGGATAAAGCCGATGGGCTCGATAGTGATTTGTTCCACTATGGTCTCTGTCTGAATTAAGATGAGTGAAGTTTACTATTGATCCCGACTTTCACAAAATCCTGCTCGCAATCAGCCCTGTAATGCCATGTAATTCATTTATTCAGATTTTTCGCATAACCTTGTAAACAATGGAATATTGATGGAAGTCGCAACATGAATCGGTATACTTTTTCGGCCCAAAATAGCTTACGTTCGAGTTTACGCACAGATAACGAACAAATCATTGGCACTAGAGCATACGAGTACAAGCAATTGGTCGAAGACATAAAACCAATTCAAGGCTTACGAGAAAAATTACAAGCATTTAATCGCCTGAAACGAGATGAGTGTAAATAATGGAGTTTAATAGAAAGGTTGACCAAAGCTGTCAAGAAGCGCTCTGTAAATCATCCCCTTTAAAACCTATTTTGATCCGCGCGATATCTGAGCGTAGAGCTGCGTTGCAAGCAATAATTAATGATTTAACAGAAGGGGCGGTAAGTCCAACTAAAATGGATGTACTACTCAGTCAAGAAGCGGAAAAAGTAAGCTTACAATTATTAAAAGAAGGCAACTTAAGTAAACGCGACGCACTAGCGGCTAGTGAAAAAGTCATTTTTACATTAGCAAGGAATTTGCTTTAGCGTAGCTTAACTAGCCAAATCTATCGACAAGATTACCGAGATATTTTGCACCTTGAGATTCAAATTTAAAATACCCTACCGCCAACACATTATCTAACGTACATAATTTAAAGAAACCAAAGTTTAGTGCCAAGAAGGAACGCGTTTTTCAAATCGCCCCCGGCTCTCATTAGAGTTAATATTCACCCGATAAATACAAAGCCAGGTCCCATTTCAGGGTCGTTGTTGGTAATATAAAGTCTGTGCTATATTACTGATTAGCTTCTATAAATAACGGATAATTTGATATGGACAATTTTATTAAATCTACTTTAATGACCTCTGTTTTATTCGCTTCACTCACAACAGACGCATTTGCTGCAAGCGAGCCAAACTTACATTTATCTACAATCGTAAATGCATCGGCTGTTGAAAGAGTTGCTCCTCAGTATCCACGTAATGTTGCGTTAGTCGGCGGGGAAGGCTGGGTTACGCTGAGCTATATCATCAATGAGGATGGTTCAGTGGCGTCTCCGATAGTGGAGAATTCATCTGGACAGAAAGGCTTCGAACGCGCTGCACTGCGAGCAATTAAAAACTGGCAATTTTCTCCAGCAACAAAAGATGGTAAGCCGATTAAACAGTGCAAAAATAGTGTGATGTTTTCATTCAATATGTCAGATGCGGCAGAAGGAGCATCTCGAGGTTTTGTGAGAAGTTATCGCAACATCAATAACCTCCTTGATGAAAGTAAGCTAGTAGAAGCTAAAGAACATATTGATAAACTGGCAAGAAAAGGTCGTTGGAATCGATATGAAGAAGCCTACTTTAACTTAGTAAAAGCGCGATACTTTCAACTAACAGCGGAACCTAGACAAGAGCTTGAGGCGCATAAAGGGATCATCTGGCACGGCAAGGATATTGTTAAACCTGAACTCTACGCCAACGCCCTTATCAATGCAATTAAGCTCCAAACCCAGCTGCAGGAATATAAAGGAGCGCTAAAAAACCATAAAAAACTAATGGAATTAGATGGACAAGACACATATAAATCAGCAGTTCAACCTGTCATAGATGAAATTGTTGCTTTGATAGCAGATAAGAGCAAGATGCTTGTTATAGCCGCTGAAATCAAAAATGATGATGTCTGGACGCACGCATTGGTCAGACCCAATTTCGCTATCACTGAGGTTTCAGGCGCACTTCATACTCTTGAAGTACGATGTGATAACCAGTTTTCACAATTTAAATTTGCTGAAGATATGCAGTGGAATATACCGAAAAGTTGGGGTGAGTGTAATATCGTGGTTTTTGGTGAGCCGAATAGCTCCTTTAAACTGATAGAAGTTCAATCGTAGCTGAACTTCTATACTTTACTTTTTGTTATCAGACCTTCATGTTATTTACTATCGGACAAGGTTTCTTCTAATAGCGATTCGGTCTGGATCGCTATTTCCTTCATTTTCACCGCATAGGCTTCTAATTTTTTCTCCTCTTCGGTTTTCGCTTTAAACTGCGGAATTTGAATTGGATACCCAGCTTGGTCCATGGCGATAAAGCTGATGATACAGTGATTGGTTTCGACAAGTCGCTGCGTTTTTGGATCGCCACAGCGCACCTGAATAAAAATCTGCATACTGGTATTTCCGGTATGGGCAATGCGCGCGGAAACTTCAACAATCTGACCCACAAGAATAGGGCGGTGGAAGCGCATGCCCGCTACTGAAACGGTAACGCAGTAGCTACCGCTCCAACCCGCGGCGCAAGCATACCCAGCTTGATCAATCCATTTCATGACCATACCACCGTGTACTTTACCGCCAAAGTTGACGTCGGTGGGCTCTGCTAAAAATCGAAAGGTGACGGATTGTTGTGGCATAGACTCAACTCTATTTTAAAAATATACGCTAAGTATAGGAAAGAAAGGGGCATTTCGCCCCAGCAATTTAGGATTTATTGGTATTACATGTTTGGATAGTTCGGACCACCAGCCCCTTCTGGTGTGACCCAGGTAATATTTTGGCTCGGATCTTTAATATCGCAGGTTTTGCAATGAATACAGTTTTGCGAATTGATGACAAACAGCTTCTCACCTTGCTCGTTTTCGTTTACTTCATACACGCCTGCGGGGCAGTAGCGCTGTGCAGGCTCATCAAACTTAGCTAAATTCACTTTGATTGGTATATCAGAATCTTTTAACTGTAAATGACATGGTTGCACTTCTTCATGGTTAGTATTCGATAAAAATACGGAAGAAAGTTTGTCAAAACTTAATTTACCATCCGGCTTTGGGTAACTTATAGTTTGCGACTCAGATGCAAGCTTAAGCTGTGCGTGATCCTGATGTTCGTCCTTAATGGTAAATGGTAGCGAACCTGAGAAAATGTTTTGGTCGATCATATTGTAGGCGCCACCCATAATACGACCTAACTTATGCATTGCTGGGCCAAAGTTGCGAGATTGATAAAGCTCATCATAAAGCCAGCTTGCCTTAAATTTGTCGGCAAAGCTTACCAAGTCTGACGGAGCGCTTTCTTGGTCTAATGCCTCAATGATGGCATCGGCTGCAAGCACACCGGACTTCATTGCAGTATGGTTGCCTTTAATTTTGGCAAAGTTGAGGGTACCTGCGTCGCAGCCAATCAGTAAACCACCTGGGAAATGCATTTTAGGTAGGCTATGAAAGCCACCTTTGGCGATTGCTCGAGCACCATAGGCAATGCGCTCACCACCTTCAAGTACACTGGCAAAGGTGTCGTGATGCTTCATACGCTGAAATTCATCAAATGGACTTAGGTGTGGATTAGTGTAATTTAAGTCGATGATTAACCCGACCACGACTTGATTGTTTTCAGCATGATACATAAATGAACCGCCATGTGTATCATTGTCGAGCGGCCAGCCTGTGCCGTGTACAACAAGACCTTCTTTATGCTTGCTTGGGTCTACTTGCCAAATTTCCTTAAAGCCGATGCCATAGTGTTGAGGAGAAGCGTCTTTATCCAGTTTAAATTCAGCTATAAGTTGTTTGCCTAAGTGGCCACGGCAACCTTCAGCAAATACTGTATATTTCGCTCTAAGCTCCATTCCAGGCATGTAGCTGTCTTTAGGTTGGCCATCTCTATCTAAGCCCATATCACCGGTAATAATACCTTTAACTTGTTGCTCTTCAATAATTAGAGAGTGGGCGCTAAAGCCTGGGAAAATTTCAACACCAAGTTGCTCTGCTTGTTCAGCGAGCCAACGGCAGACATTCCCCATAGAAACAATATAGTTGCCGTCATTTTTAAATGTTTTTGGTACCACTAGATGAGGCAGTTTGGTGGCATTGGTTTCATTTTTGAATAAATAAATGTCGTCACCCGTCACTTTCGTTGTCACGGGAGCGCCTTTTGCAGCCCAATCAGGGATAAGTTCGTCTAGTGCTTTGGTTTCAAATACTGCACCAGACAAAATATGTGCACCTACTTCTGAACCTTTTTCGACTACACAAATCATTAATTCTTGTTGTTTTTCTTGAGCCTGTTGAGCTAGTCGGATAGCGCAAGACAGGCCCGCAGGACCTGCACCAACTATCACAACATCAAACTCCATGGTTTCACGTTCGACCATTATTAACCTCACACTATTTGACGGTAGATTAACTAAAGAGAGGCTTTAGTTTGAATTTCGTTAAACTAAGGTTATTTGAGGTTGACGTTTACGTCAACAGGAAGTAGTCTGAAACCAATAAAATAATTTGTTGACGTAGACGTCAGCTTAGAGAATAACCAGATGATGGAGTAACCATGAAAGTACTTGTGCCAATCAAACGCGTGATTGATTACAACGTAAAGGCAAGAGTCAAACCTGACAACAGTGATGTTGATTTGAGCAACGTTAAAATGGCGATCAACCCATTTTGTGAAATTGCAGTAGAAGAGGCGGTTCGTTTAAAAGAAGCGGGCACTGCGACAGAAGTTATTGCAGTATCAATTGGCGATAAAGCTTGCCAAGAGCAGCTGAGAACGGCGCTGGCACTCGGTGCAGATAAAGCGATTCATATTGAAACAGACGCAAAGCTTGAATCTCTGCATATTGCAAAGCTATTGGCTAAGGTAGTGGAACAGGAAAATCCAGAGCTGGTCATTCTAGGCAAACAGTCTATCGATTCTGATAATAACCAAACAGGGCAAATGCTAGCGGCGTTAACCAAGCGTGCTCAGGGTACTTTTGCCTCTAAAGTAGTGGTGGAAGGTGATAAGGTGCAAGTAACGCGTGAAGTTGATGGCGGCTTGCAAACGGTGTCACTATCACTTCCTGCTGTCGTGACAACGGATTTACGTTTGAACGAACCTCGTTATGCTTCACTCCCAAATATCATGAAAGCGAAGCGTAAACCACTAGACGTAATCGCAGCGGATTCATTAGGCGTTGATTTAGCACCTCGTATTGAATTGGTGAAAGTTGAAGAACCAGCTAAGCGCTCTGGTGGCGTGATGGTTGAGAGTGTTGAAGAGTTAGTAAACAAGTTAAAAACAGAAGCAAAGGTGATCTCATGAGCGTATTAGTTATTGCTGAGCACGAAAATGGCGTATTAAAGCCGGAAACCGCTAAGGTGGTTGCTGCTGCAACAAAGATCGCAAGCGGCGTTACCGTATTAGTTGTAGGCCATAACATTGCTGAGGCTGCCAATCACTCTGCGCAGATCGCTGGTGTGCAGAAGGTGGTAGCCGTTGACGATGCTTCATTTGAGCACCAATTGGCAGAAAATACATCTGAGCTCGTTGTTGAATTAGCTAGTAATTTTTCACACATTTTGTTTTCAGCATCTACCACAGGTAAAAATATCGCGCCACGTGTGGCGGCGTTACTCGATAAATCACAGATCTCGGAAATTATCGATGTGATTGATGCAGATACCTTTAAGCGTCCAATTTATGCGGGTAATGCGATTGCGACTGTGAAATCACTAGACTCACAAAAAGTTATCACTGTACGTGCATCAGCATTTGACGCCGTTGAGACTCAAGCTGCATGCGACATTGAGAATCACTCGAAAAGTATTGCCTCTCAAGTGAGCGAGTTTGTGAGCATTGAACAAACTGAATCTGAGCGTCCGGAATTAACTGCCGCACCGGTTGTTATTTCAGGTGGCCGTGGTATGCAAAACGGTGAAAACTTCGCCTTGTTAAATGGTATTGCCGACAAACTAGGGGCCGCTATTGGTGCGTCTCGTGCAGCTGTTGACGCGGGCTTTGTACCTAATGATATGCAGGTTGGCCAAACCGGTAAGATTGTGGCACCTAACTTATATATTGCAGTTGGGATCAGCGGCGCTATTCAACACCTTGCGGGTATGAAGGATTCTAAGGTCATTGTCGCCATCAACAAAGACCCAGAAGCGCCTATTTTCCAAGTAGCTGATTATGGTCTAGTTGCGGATCTATTTGATGCGTTACCGGAGCTTGAACAAGCACTGTAACGCTACTTTATGTAGCTAGCCTACATCAAGAGAAATAATTCTGGTTGTTAAAGCCGTTGTACCTTTGGTCGCGGCTTTTTTCGTGTCTAGCTGGAGGTAAAATGCTTACAGGTTTAAATCACATCACAATAGCAGTATCTAACCTAAACACGTCACTTGATTTTTACTGCGGCTTGCTAGGGTTCGAGCTTTGGGTTACTTGGGACAAAGGGGCGTATCTAATGCTTGGCGACGTATGGCTTTGCTTATCTTTAGGGGAAATATCTCCAAGTTCAGATTACAGCCATATAGCGTTCAGTGTTGCTGCCGAAGACTTTACGACTTTTTCTAAAACGATATTGGAAAACGGGGTTGGCTTATGGCAGCAAAATAGCAGCGAAGGAGACTCGCTCTATATTTATGACCCCGATCATCACAAACTCGAGATCCATAGCGGCAGTTTGCAAAGTCGGGTAAAAAGCTTGCAGCGCCAACCGTATTCAGGCCTTACTTGGTATAAAAAATTATAATTTCAATTACGAGAGTTAATTATCTCGTCGTTTAAATTGATGCTTATATTATTCTCGTAAAGAAGTAGGGCGCAATGACTTGCTAGGAAGCGCCCAAATCTTATTTAATGGTTAGTAGTCGTAACTAATATGTTGGAAGAAGCGTACGTTGATGTCTTGCTTTTCAACATTAACAGGGAGTTGAGCGACAAATCGCTTGATAGCGGTTTCTACATGATTCATAAAGCGGCCATATCCCATGTCTTTTTTGTCTTTGTCATTGGCGACAATGACAAAGCGGATGGTGTCCACTAAATTTGCTTCGTTAAACAATGAGTAAATTTGATTGTCACCTGAACTGATATCAAAACTCAGTTTTTGTAGCTCTCGGTTAGTATCGGACTTATCGATTTTGGCGCTTCTGACGATAGGCAGACGGCCATCGGCTACCATTGCTACCATATTGAGCTGTTTATCGGCGCAAGAAGAAAGAAATGCATCTTCTATTGTGCGATAGAATTGCTGGTAATCACCAGGGCGCATTTGGCTTTGGAACTCTGTTTTTATTGCACGTGACACTGGAATGTTAAAGGTCGCATAAGTCATTTCGCTATATTCTTCTGGTAACGTGCAGTTTCTGGCTTGATAACGTGGGTAAAGTGCACGCAACTTATAGCCATACGACTCTTTGTCGCCTTTCGCTTTGGCAAATAGGTCATAGGTTAAATGTTGATGGTCTCGCACTCTAAACTGAGGTTCTACCGGAGAAAACCCTTCCTTAAGCGCATCTAGCACCTTTTTCACTTTGCTGTGGAAGGTTGCTGCATTCGCGCGCAGTTCATTTCCTGTGGCTAAAAACAATAAGCGGATTTTACGCGCTTGGTACCCGTCATTGAGATAAGTTTGGTGCGCTTCGTGGAACTTAGGATTATAGAAAAATAAAATCTGCTTTTCCGTTTGCATGGTATAGGCTTCATCGTGGTAACGCACCACTGGCAATTTATCGTTTGCGATTACATGTACATTATGCAGTTCATATTCGTCACACAGCGCGAATAGCTGGCGAGACAAACGCTCGTAACACGCGTTGCTGGAGTCAAAACATGCATAGAATGCATCATCCGGTTTAAACTCAGCAAGAATATAGTGATTGTTTCTAGCTTTAGTTGATATATAAACACGATTCAAATTCATTGAAGCCATTACTTTTGTCCTTTCCTCGGTAACGTAACTTAAGCAGTGTTTGTGGTATAAACACTGAGATGGCGCAACTATAGGATGAAGTTGTGACGGAAATATTGCGCTAGAACAAAATTTGTCACAAAAATCTGATGAACATTTAACTAAGTGAATAAATCCTGATACAGCGCAGATAATTGCTGTAAGTTCGGCTGAGTTTTTGTAATAATGCCAAGGTTAACTAAGAGCATAATTCAGAGGAAAGATTTCCTATGGCGGAAACTGAAAATCGCCCATCAAACTTTATTCGCAACATTATTGATGCGGATCTTGCCAGTGGCAAACATGCGTCTACGCACACACGTTTTCCACCTGAGCCAAATGGCTTTTTGCACATTGGCCATGCTAAATCAATTTGCTTAAACTTTGGTATTGCCCAAGATTATCAAGGTAAGTGTAACTTACGCTTTGATGATACCAACCCAGAAAAAGAAGACATTAACTACGTTAAATCGATCCAAGAAGACGTACACTGGCTAGGTTTCGAATGGGATGGCGAAATTTGCTATTCATCAAACTACTTTGACAAGCTCTATAGCTACGCGGTTGAGCTAATCGAAAATGGTAAAGCGTACGTTTGCTTCTTGTCGCCGGAGCAGGCGCGTGAATATCGTGGTACGTTGACTGAGCCTGGCAAAAATAGCCCTTATCGTGACACTTCACCTGAAGAGAACTTAGCCTTATTCGAAAAAATGAGAAATGGTGAGTTCAAAGAAGGAGAATGTGTACTTCGCGCTAAGATTGATATGGCAAGTTCATTTATGGTGCTTCGGGACCCTATTATTTATCGTGTACGTTTTGCGCACCACCACCAAACAGGTGATAAGTGGTGCATCTATCCAATGTATGACTTTACGCATTGTATTTCCGATGCGCTTGAAGGGATCACGCATTCACTTTGTACACTGGAGTTCCAAGATAACCGCCGTTTGTATGACTGGGTGCTGGATAACATCAGCATCGAGTGTCATCCACAGCAAATCGAGTTTTCTCGTTTAAATCTTGAATACACGGTGATGTCGAAGCGTAAGCTCAACGACTTGGTTGTTAATAACCATGTTGAAGGGTGGGATGACCCGCGCATGCCGACAATTGCAGGCCTTCGTCGTCGTGGTTATACACCAGCTGCAATCCGCGAATTTTGTAAGCGCATTGGCGTAACCAAAATGGACAACATGGTTGAAATGGGGATGCTTGAAGCGTGTATCCGTGACGACCTAAACGAAAATGCACCACGTGCAATGGCGGTACTTGACCCGGTTAAGCTAGTCATTGAAAACTTTGATGCAGATAAAGTTGAAATGCTACAAGCGCCTAATCACCCAACGTTAGACATGGGCGAGCGTGAGCTACCGTTTACGCGCGAAGTCTACATTGAACAAGAAGATTTTCGCGTAGAAGCGAACAAAAAGTTCAAGCGTTTGGTGCTAGGTAAAGAAGTGCGTCTTCGTAATGCTTATGTGATTAAAGCTGAGCGTATTGAAGAAGACGAAAACGGTAATATTACGACAATCTACTGTAGTTACGACCCTGATACTTTGGGTAAAAACCCAGAAGATGGCCGCAAGGTGAAAGGCGTAATTCATTGGGTATCTGCTTCACATTGTATTAAAGCGCCGGTGCGTCAGTATGACCGCCTATTTACTGTACCAAACCCAGCGGCGGCTGAAGATTTCACGGAAGTATTAAACCCAGACTCTTTGGTAACCATTGCAAATGCCAAACTTGAGCCAGCGCTTGCAAACGCTAAGCCTGAGCAAGGTTATCAGTTTGAGCGTTTAGGTTACTTCTGTCGTGATAACAAGTCAGAAGCGCTAATGTTTAACCAAACTGTTGGTCTACGTGATTCGTGGGCTAAGATAGAACAGCAAGGTTAATACTGAATGAGGTCGGCTAATGTCGACCTTTTTTATTGCTTTTTCTACGTACAATTATGTCTGAAAAATCCATCCAACACTTCTATATCAACGAACAGCAGTCCATCTACTTACTGTCTCATCATGATGCAAAAAAGCACCGTCAATGGCTGAATATCTGCAAAAAGCAATTGAGTCAACTTGGCTATAAACATGTTGAGGTAATTGGCTCCGGTGCATTTGGCTTCGTATTTGCTGGTACAAGTGATATGGGGAAAGACTGGGTGTTTAAATTTTCCCGGATCACGCTTGCCCAAAGTGTGCGTGATAGGCTTGAAGATGAAGGCTATATGTTGTCGCAAATTGATAACCCGATGGTGCCAAACTTCTATGCCTTCGAGCGAGTAAAAAAGCAAGGCATTTTAATGATGGAGCGTGCTCCTGGTGAAGATTTAGAAAAGATCTCACTCAAAAAGGGCCGTTTTAAAGCGCATGAGTTGGTAAGCCTCGCGTTAAAACTCAGAAATGTGTTGGTTGATTTACGCGAGCGTCGCAATGGCATGTCTCCTCAGCCTATCGTTCATGGAGATATTAAGCCATCCAATATCGTTTGGGATGAAGCTTCCGATGGTTTCTCTTTGGTTGATTGGGGAAGCTCTGTCTATGCTCAGGTGGACGTGCATGGTGAACCCATCGCCAGCAATATCATGGACTTGATGTCATCTGATGTAAGTACGACCAACGCTCGGATGGGGGATGTGTATTTTATTGGCGATGAGCAAATGTCGGGTGCACAATCTTCTCCTCGTTTCGATGAACAAGGCGTTGCATCGACGATTTATGCACTGGCTAGTGCACAATCATGTCGCTTTGGCGCTCAGGTCATTCCTGCTAGCGCTTTGGGGCTGCCAAAAGTATTTGCGCAGGTGCTAGATGGCATGCTTAGCAAAGACAAAGCAACGAGGGATAGTGCAGGGGATTACTTTGTTCGTAATATGCCAGCAATGGCAAAAATGTATTTACCTGATTTAACACAGTCAGAGAAAAAATCCCGTATTCCTTTTTGGACCTACGAAACCACAGTTAAGCCTGAAACGGTCGTCTACAGCTCACGCAAGCAGTTTTTGCGTCGTGCTGACGATAAACACAATCTAAGAGACGTAAACGACGCGCAATTAGATAGATATTATAAAGAGTTTTTGTTTGATACCGGCGATACCGAGAAAGCCTTTTTGGCCTCAATCAGCAGACTGGCAAAATACCCAGTCGTTGGTGGTCTCAGTTTTCACTGGAAAGACGCGCAGGTATTTGTTGAGTCGAGTCTTATTTTACACGATGAAACATTGAGTCTTGCATTTAAAGACGCGTTGAACGCCACCGTAATGATTGCGCAGGGGATCAAACAAAAAGGTTTGTTTAAATGCTGTTTGTTCGACGCGCGGCAAACTATTCAATTGACTCGTGACGGCACCGGTGCATTCCAATTTGACCATCTGCCAGAACTAGAATTTAGCGTTAGCGATATTTCGAGTAATGAAATTACACGTCCGCATTCATACTTTGAAGACGGCAAAGATCCAGACGAGCAGCTGCAGCTGCCAAGACAGATAATTCAATGTGTGTTCGAGTTAAACCAAATCCATCATACAGGTTGCATCATTTTTGAATCGTTACAAGATAGGATGAAAATCCACTATTACTACCGGCTACTTGATGCTAATAAAGAAGCGCAATTTAAGGCGCTACTGACTCGGATCATGCAATACGCGGTGAGTATTCAAGATTATGGCGTAGCAGGTTTTATGAAGCTACCCTATAAAAATACACGTGAGTTTGCTTTACGTGACCGCCAGCCTGACTTTTTCTTTCCCAAAAACCCCAAAACATTTGTTGTTAACACTTAGGTGTTGGTTAGGTGTTAGTACCACTTCTGGCCAGTCATTAACCGCCAGCTCTTTACACTAATTATAGTGAAAGCAGGAGTGGTAAACATGACAACACAATTTCAAATTAACGCGATTGACTACAAACAATTTAAGCATTTATTTTCTTTAAGCGATGAAGAACTAGCGGCATTACATGCCAAGAGGCTCGTCGTTGACGCTAAACCTGGCTATCCTTGTCGCGTTTCCCTACAAGAAGCAGAAATAGGGGAGGTGGTGTTGTTAGTACATTATCAGCACCATACTACTTTATCGCCATATCGCTCTTCTGGGCCTATCTTTGTGAGGGAACATGCTTTACTGGCAGAGCCTAAAGTAAATGAAGTGCCAGAAATCTTGCAAACCAGATTACTGTCCATCAGGGCCTACGACAGCGTAGGTGTAATGATAGAGGCGCAAATCGTAAAAGGAATGGAAATTAAAGACTTCCTCCATACCATATTTGACGACCATAAAATCGAATATGTGCATATTCACAATGCAAACCCCGGTTGCTTTAATTGCATAGCGCGTAGAGTATAGGAAAAAGAAGGTGGATCTGCCCAGGCTAAAACTAATCTGCTGAGCCTTTCAGAGTTGATGGCGTCAAGTTGAGGCGCTTGCTGATTTATGAAATAGTGACTATACCAATTCAAATGGCTATAACCTAGCTGACGAAGGAAAGTGGTGAGCAATCAACTTGCTTGCGATAGCAATGCTATTCGTAAGTCTATAGAAGTGCTGTACAAGCAAGAAAGCCGGAAAATTTACGCTACACTGATCCGCCTTCTAGGTGACTTTGAGTTAGCGGAAGAAGCATTGCAAGACGCGTTTAATATGGCGTTAAAACACTGGCCTACTCAAGGTATGCCAGAAAACCCAGTCCCTTGGTTAATTTCTACTGGTCGCTTTAAAGCCATTGATGCAATACGTAAACAGCAACGTCAAAGAGAAAAGCTAGAAGTTGCTGCTACTGAAATGGATGAGATTTCTGACATCGCAGGCCACGCTCAAGAGCAAAACGCCAATGCAATTGAAGACGACCAATTGCGATTAATTTTTACTTGCTGCCATCCGGCTATTGATCCAAAAGTACAAGTTGCGCTTACTCTGCGGGAGGTCTGTGGACTGACAACAGAAGAAATTGCCAGTGCATTTTTGGTGTCTAACACAACAATGGCACAACGAATTGTGCGCGGCAAAGCGAAGATCCGTGATGCCCGTATACCGTTCGAGCTGCCAGACGATACTGACTTTAACAACCGACTTGATGCGGTGCTGACAGTTATCTATCTGGTCTTTAATGAAGGATATTCAGCAACACAAGGCGAACTTGCAATACGCAGTGAGCTGACTTCGGAGGCCATCCGCTTAACTCGTTTACTTTATTCTCTAACGCCAGATCCAGAAGTGGCGGGGTTACTCGCCTTGATGCTCCTGAATGATGCAAGAAAGGCGGCGCGCACCAATGCCTGTGGCGACATTATTTTACTGGAAGATCAAGACCGAAGCCTTTGGAGTAAAGGTATGATTGCAGAAGGTACGCAGTTGGTCGCTGAAATAATGCGCGCCGGTGAATATGGCTTTTACACCATTCAAGCGGCTATCTCTGCGACTCATGCAGTTGCGACAACCGCCGCGGCGACAGATTGGTCACAGATTGTCGAGTTATATACTCAGCTACACCAAGTGAGCCCGTCTCCTGTTATTGAGCTCAACCAAGCGGTCGCAATCGCTATGAAAGAGGGACCAGATGCGGGTATTACCATTATAGAGCGGCTACTAGAACACAAAGAAATGCAAAGGTATCACTTGGCTCATGCGGCTTATGGCGAACTATTATCTCGTGCTGGCAGAACCGCAAGTGCGATTAATGCATTTAAAACGGCTCTTAATTTAACTACGCAATTACCAGAGCAAAGGGTTCTCAAACAAAAGCTTCTCAAGCTCGGTGAAAATTAATTAAGAAAATTTTCCTTACTTTGTCGATCTCTAGAGAATGCATTCGACTAGAGTGTATAGAGCACTTTATTTATCAAAACCGCAGGTGATCTTTGGTTATTCAGCTCTATTTACGAAAGACAACAGGAGAATTGACGATGAAAGTAATGGTGATTGTAAAAGCAAGTGAAGGGTCTGAAGCAGGGGAGTTACCAACCGCGGAATTAATGGCTGCGATGGGGGAATTCAATAATGCATTAGTTGATGCTGGAATTATGACTTCTGGTGATGGTTTAAAGCCGAGTAAAGAGGGAGTTCGCGTTCGTTTTAAAGGCGAAGAGCGGATTGTAACTAAAGGGCCTTTTGCAGAGACTAATGAGTTAATTGCGGGTTATTGGGTTTGGGAAGTAACATCGATGGAAGAGGCGCTAGAATGGGTTAAGCGCTGCCCTAATCCCATGAATGAGGAATCAGATATTGAAGTTCGACCGTTTTATGAAATGGCTGACTTTGCAGATATTGATCCCTGCGGCGAAATCCTCGCAGACGAAGAACAATTA
This sequence comes from Pseudoalteromonas piscicida, assembly GCF_002208135.1. NCBI lineage: Bacteria > Pseudomonadati > Pseudomonadota > Gammaproteobacteria > Alteromonadales > Pseudoalteromonadaceae > Pseudoalteromonas > Pseudoalteromonas piscicida. The sequence goes on along the minus strand of NZ_CP021646.1, from coordinate 1,852,490 downwards.
AGACAAAAGATTGCGATGCAAACTGCGAATGTTTGCAATTATTTGTTTTTTGCAGGGCGTACCGAAGAGGCACTTGAATACTATCAACAGCATCTATATGCCAAAGTCGGTCTACTTATGCGCTTTAACGAAAGTCCAGATCCTATCCCAGATGGTGCGATACCAGAAAACTTTTCAGATAAAGTAATGCACTGTGAGTTTAGTATTGGCGATATGAAGATTTTTGCATCTGACGGCTGTGGTGATGATGCTTCGTTTGCAGGATTTAGCCTGTCTATAACAATTGATTCTGAACAAGAAGCTCACCGTGCATTCAATGCTCTAGCCGATGGTGGCACGGTCAGAATGCCATTACAAGAAACATTTTGGTCCCCCCTTTATGGTCAAGTCGTTGATAAATTCGGTGTGGCGTGGATGGTGATGCTACCTAGTAACGCCGCTAATTGACCACGAGTACGGAATAGCTAAGTCAAAGCGAGCAGCAAAAGATGCTCGCTATTCAGATATCATTTAATAAGGAGCTGGACACACTATGAAATATGTCGCTTTGGTTTATTACGATGAACACGCAATGGAAAAGCTCTCACAAGATGAATGGGACGCACTTAACCGTGAATGCATCGCGTGCGGGGAATCATTAAAAGAGCGCGAGCAGATGATAGGGGGTAACGCGTTGCTCTCAACTCAAAGTGCGACAACATTGCGGGTACGAGCGGGTAAAGTTGATATTACCGATGGTCCTTTTGCAGAGACTAAAGAGCAGCTTGCGGGCTTCTATTTACTTGATGTTAAAGACTTAAATGAGGCTATCTAAGTGGCTAGCAAAATTCCGCCTGCACGCTATGGCAGCATCGAAATTCGGCCAGTTCGCGAGTTGCAAGACGAGAACAATGTCAGCTATGAAGCACAAAGACGTGAATAAGAGAGGGGTCAAAGATGAGTTATATTGATGGTTTTGTATGCGCTGTACCCACCAATAAGCGCGAAGAATATCAGGCGCACGCCAGTAAAGCGGCAAATGTGTTTAAAAAGTTTGGAGCAGAACGCGTTGTCGAAGCATGGGGGATGATGTTCCTGATGGAACGCTTACCTCTTTTCCACTGGCTGTAAAATGTAAGCCTGATGAAACTGTGGTGTTTTCCTGGATCACTTGGCCTTCAAAAGAAGTCCGTGATGCTGGAATGGCAGAAGTATTTAAAGATCCTATTTGCGATCAAGAAGCTAATCCAATGCCGTTTGATGGCAAAAGGCTTATCTATGGTGGCTTTAAGACAATAGTAGAGTATTAACCTTAGTTATTAAATTGGGCTGAGTTATCAGTCCAATTGACATGGAGCTGATATATGTCGAACTTTACCATTACCACGTTTGATTGGGTGCCTGAGCTGCCACGAGGTTATGTCCGGGATATTCGCTTGCGGTGGGCGCTAGAAGAGGCGGGCATACCCTATGATATAGAGCTTACCGCTTTCAATGAACGAGAAAATACGCATTATTTACATCAACCATTTGGCCAAGTTCCTTGGCTTAGCCATGAAGATAAGGAAATATTCGAAAGTGGTGCTGGTCTGTTATACATCGCTGAGCATAGCGATGAATTAATATCGACAGAAAATAGCTCATCGGTAATACAGTGGCTATTCGCCGCGCTCAACTCTGTAGAAATGGCGAGTCTTCCATGGACAATTTTGAAATTTTCTGGAGATACTTTTGAGAGTGATGGCAGCAAAGCGATAGAGCGATTTTTACATAGTCGCTTGAAACACATGAATGAATATCTTAGGGAGAGAAACTGGTTGGCTGAGCAATTTTCTGTTGCAGACATCGCGATGGCTGATGTACTTCGTTTGGTCGATAGGTTTGATGGGCTAAAACAATATAGCTATTGCCGAAAGTATCTAGAGACTTGCGTTTCTAGAGCTGCTTTTAAAAAAGCACACAAAGATCAGCTGGAATTGTACTCTACGATATAGTGACCATATAAATGGAAGGTGGTGTTTATGCAGCAAATCAAAACAGATGCGGGTAATTCTAACAGCTGAGTCTTACATTGAGTTATTCCAATAGTTAAATGACAGTTTTGTTGATAGATGGAAAAATGGTCCTGTAGAGCGCTCTATAAAATAGCTTATAATATTGAAATAATTGATAGATGTAGAGACTTTATTGGGTTACATCGTTATTGTTGACGTAACCCATTGATTTACTATTTTGTATATTTCAGGAAAAGCTTGTATCTACGGTGCTGAACTTCATAACCTGGAATCGGCCCTCCGACATCTATAGCTCGAGTTGTAACAGTTACATACTCATTGCAGCCTACGTCTCCATTTTTTACAACCCTATGTATATCACCTAAAGAAAAGCGCCCATTGATATAAGGCATATATTCACAATATGTTGTTACATTATTGCTTTGACTCGAATTAAGCGCTGTATTTGTATTTGCATTTAATGTTAGTGATGTTATTAATGCAAAAAATACAATAGTTTTTTTCATTTTTATTCCTTTTTAATTGTGGTTGTAAATAACGGTACACATTTTATAAATAACTTTCAAGTTTTTGTGTTTTTATACTTTAAAAAGTTGAGCTTATATTTTAAGTTTTGATTTGAAATGTAAAAAGAGGTAAGTGGTATTTTTCGTCGTTTTATTTAATATTTTCGTAGTTCCTTAGTTGACCATGACCTAACTTGTACCATGAATTTAATCGAATAACATTGGCAGATTTTAATAAAATACATGGCCTTATAGATATTATTGTCTTAGTGAGACTAGTACTATTATGGTCTAAACTGAGAGCCTGTAGTTTCTGAGGCATTGCTTGCAACCATTGGTAAATGGGGTCAACGAACAGCGAAAAAACAAGTTATTTTGCTCAATGGCAAATGTTACATTGTCCACAATAAAAACCCGCCTTACAAATGGTAATCGTGTACGATACAAAAATAAATTCAGTGTTTAGTCAAAAGTAAATACCTTGTACACAATGTGAAATGATGTTGAAGGCTGTACGTCATTACACATGATGTTGTATTGTCTACGAAAGGCTCTCAATAAAATAGTAGATAGGAAAACACATGTAGTGGAGCAGCTTAAGAAAGTAGGTTATTAGTGATATACATCAAAATGTGCTGGGTTGGAAAAAGTCTCATTTTTTATACAGCTGAAACCAAAAAGGAATGGAATACTGCAAGAGCTATAACAGCCATTCTCGGTATTATTGTAGTGGAACTGCACTGGAAATGTGTCTATAGATACTCGCTAATCGGTCGCTTAAATTGTACTATCGTATAGATTGCTTGGGCATTCTACTTTTTAACACTAAATTGAGGATTTTGTATTTAAAGAAGATTACTCAAGGGACTGATTTGATGGCAAGGCAGAGAGTTGTGCGCTATACCAGCTTTGTATGAATATGCTCAAGCAAAGTGATTATGGTTCGTCAAGACAACGAAGTAAATTGAAAACGGTATATCGGAGTTAATTCAGTAGCTAAATTTAGGAGGGCGTTCAGAATTCTGTGTCAGCCTAAATTGCTAAATATCTAGCACACCATCTAACCGGCCTTCGAAGTGGATGGCTAATTGCGACAATGTCAGATTCCAGCTATGGATTGTCATTGTCCATTTCTTCGAAGCATTCAATATGCCGGCATACAATAATTTCATCAAGCTATTTTCGTTCGGGAATGCCCCCTTAGTTTTGGTTAACTTCCTAAATTGACGGTGCACTGCTTCAATTGCATTGGTCGTATAAATCGCCTTACGCACATAATCAGGATACTTGAAGTAAACGGATAAATTCGACCATTTACGGCGCCAAGATTCGATAACGATGGGATATAGCTTGCCCCATTTGGCATCGAGTTCGTCGAGTGCAACATGAATGCTTTCTGGTGTTTTGAAGCAACGTATTTCATTGAGTTACGTATTTGATGGATAACGCACTGTTGAACCTCTGTTTCAGGGTAGATAGTGCCAATCGCTTCAGGGAAGCCTTTAAGTCCATCAACACAAGCAATTAAAATATCGGATACGCCACGATTGCGTAAATCAGTTAACACCGATAACCAGTAGTTTGCGCCTTCACTTTCTGAAACATACAGACCAAGTAATTCCTTACGGCCTTCGATATTAATACCAAGGACGGTGTAAACCGCCTTGCTAACGTAGCGGCCATTCTCTTTGATTTTATAGTGAATAGCATCAAGCCAGATGAACGGATACAGGGTATCAAGACTTCGTTATTGCCAAGCCTTAAGCTCTGGTATTAGCTGGTCAGTTATGCCTGTTATAGTGGCTTCTGATATTTCAATGCCGTACATTTCCTGAGCGTGGCCTCGAATATCCCGGTAGCTCATGCCTAAAGCAAACATGGAAAGGGTTTTTTGGTCAATTTCAGGCGTTAGCTTGGTTTGATTTTTCTTAACCAACTGAGGCTCAAACGAGTCTGTACGATCTCTTGGCGTTTCAAGCTCAAATTGATCGACGGATGATCTAATCGTTTTCTTGCTTGTGCCGTTCTTGCGGTTAGGTTGCGGATCAGAGCCTAAATGTTGTTCTAGCTCTGCTTTTAAAGCAGCTTCGGTTAACTGTTTAATGAGTGGCGTTAAAACACCATCTTCGCCAGTTAAACCTTTACCAGATTGAAGTTCGGCTAATGCTTTGTTGAAGTAGAAAGATTGAGTCATGTATCATTCCTTTCTCTTAATATTACTGAAATGACACAGATTTCTAAACACTACCAAATTTAGCGAACTAAAAAGCCAGCAATTTGCTGGCTTAATGCTTAAATTGGCGAAAAGGTAGGTTAGTTACCATTTTCCTCAGCGTACTTTTTGCACGCTTCTTTATCTTCACACTCACCGTATAGATATAGTGAGTGATTAGTCAGTTTGATGCCATTGCTGTTCGCGATTTCTTCTTGGCGTGTTTCAATAACGTCATCTTCAAACTCGACAACTTTGCCACATTTTAAACATACCAAGTGATCATGGTGCGTGCTGCCAGACAGCTCGAAAACAGATTTACCGCCTTCAAAGTGGTGACGTGTTACAATACCAGCATCATCAAATTGGTTTAGTACGCGATATACCGTAGCTAGACCAATTTCTTCACCTTTGTCTAATAAGATCTTGTACACATCTTCTGCGCTGATGTGTTGATTATCAGGAGACTGAAGGATCTCTAAAATTTTGATGCGTGGAAGCGTTACTTTTAAACCAGCCTTTTTAAGCTCTAAGTTGTGATCAGTCATTAAATCTGTCTCAATCTGTTAGTTATAATTTGTCTTAGGTCAATATTCACGACGCTATACCTAAGAATAACTTGCTCGGGCAGCAAGTGCAAAGCAAATGGAATTAATCTTCCAGCTCGCTTAAGCACATTTCGTCATATACTTGTGCGCACCATTGTTTAACTCGTTGCTCTGTTAGCTCTGGCTGACGGTCTTCATCAATACCAAGACCAACAAATTTACCATCTTCAACGACAGCTTTTGACGCTTCAAAGTCATAACCATCGGTAGACCAATGGCCAACAACAATAGCGCCGCGCTCAGTGACGATGTCGTTGATCATGCCCATCGCATCGAGGAAGTATTCAGCATAATCTTCCTGATCGCCACAACCGAAGATAGCAACTAGCTTGCCTTCGAAATCGACTTCTTCAAGTTCAGGGAAAAAATCATCCCAGTCACATTGCGCTTCACCGTAGTACCATGTTGGAATACCGAACAGTAGTAAATCGAATTCAGCAATCTCTTCTTTACTGCTTTTAGCAATGTCTTTTACGTCAACGAGCTTTTTACCTAGCTCTTTTTGAATCATTTTAGCAACGTGCTCTGTATTACCAGTATCACTGCCGAAAAAAATACCTACGCTTGCCATTAATTGCTTACCTTTTATCTATTAACCGCTAACTTTTCTTGTAAGATGGTCTCGATGAGTGCACTTCGACTAATGTTTTGCGACTCTGCCATATCACTTAGCGCTTGATACAACTCTGATGAAACCTTAAATTCTACCCTTTTTAGGCCACGAGCACGATCTCTCTTGATTTGATTGCGCTTGTTAACCTTTAACTGCACTTCTCGTGGCAGTGGATTCGTCTTAGGACGTCCGGGACGTTTTTCATTTTCAAATAGGTCGATAGTCGTTCTATCTGTTTCAGCCTTGGCCATTATCCAACACCTGCGCCTTGCCAAAACACTTGGATCAAGCCTTTTGCTATAAATCCAGAGCAACCTAGAAACAACACCAGCCAAACGATATAGCGTCCGAACTTTGGCACGTCACCTTTTTTCAGTACGTCCTGAATCGCCATACCGATGAAAAAGAATATACCAGCTAGCGCAAACCACAGCCCTAGCGTTTCAAATTCATTTATAAATTGACTGACCATCTGAGCTCTACTCAATATTTAAACGGCGGCTACTATAACATAACCTAAATGCATAAATTAAGTTTATAACGGTAAATTCGATTCGTTTTATTGAAGAAAATCAATAATTGAGCGATTTACCGCTTCGGGCTTTTCTGCATGTAACCAATGGCCCGCACCTTGAATTATTTTTGCTCGCGCATTTGGGAAAAAACGAGCGATGGCATCCCTATGCTCAGGCAGGATGTAGTCAGAGTTATTCCCTTTAATGAACAAAGTATCGCACAAACAGGAATGAGTTTCATTAATATTTGATGTGATTGTATCGTATCTTTCAGTAATTACGTCTAAATTGAAACGCCAAGCAAGCTTGCCTTCTTCATTTTTTGCTAAACTTTTGAGCAAAAACTGACGCACACCGACGGTTTCAATATAATGCGACATGATGGTATCTGCTTCACTACGACTTGATACATCACTTTTTTGCACTTCGTTTAGCGCAGCTATTATTGCATCATGTCTTGAGTGATAATCAACAGGTGCAATATCTAATACGACAAGTTTGTTGATACTTTCTGGGAATAATTGGGCGAATTGCATTGCCACTTTACCACCCATCGAGTGACCAACGAGGCTTATTTTATCCAGTTTTAACTCATCCATTAGTGCTTTGATGTCTTTTGCCATTATTGGATAGGACATTTGCTCATCATGAAAAGAGCGACCGTGATTTCTCAAATCGACGTTAATCACATTGAAATGTTCAGCAAGTGCTTTTGCCACCACATTTAAATTTTCCAAGGAACCAAAGAGTCCGTGCATAATACATACTGTGGGCTTCGTTTGGTCGCCAATTTGTTGATAGTTTAACTGCATAAATCCTCCAAATTTGGCGTTAATTGTGACATTGAAGAGTAAAAATGCAAAGCCATAGAGTAATAAGTTAAATTTGGATATACTAAGTGACAATTGAAATGAGTTGCTCCTAATTAGCATAGATGACAGGAAACGCATGAAAAAGATAGAAATAGATGACGAGCTATATCAATACATTGCAAGTAACACACAAAGTATTGGAGAAAGTGCTTCTGAGATTTTACGTCGTTTATTAAAACTTACTCCTGGGACAGAATCTAAACCCGTCGTACAGCAGGAAGAAAAACAAGTACAAGAAATTGCAGCTGAGTCACAAACAAAAACACCAAGCCAACCGATAAAGCCAGCAGCTAATGTCTTTAATATTCTCAATAAAGAAGAGCTCGCCATGCAAAAGGGTGTAGTCGGGCGCTTTTTGTTTATCCTATCCGCGCTACATCGAACACATAAATCCGATTTTAAAAGTGTGCTTGAGATTAAAGGTCGTGACAGGATTTATTTCGCCACGAGTAAAAATGCACTACTCGAAAGTGGCAGCAGCATGAACCCGAAAAATATTGTAGACAGTGAATATTGGGTGATGACAAATTCAAATACGACTAGAAAGAAAATGATGCTTCATGAAGTAGCTAAGGTGTTAGGTTACACAGATGAAGCTGCCGAGAAAATTAGAGACTACCTATAAGTAAGGAAATCTTATGGCGATCCATCCGCAAGCTGGCAAAAAGGTATCGAGAGAATTATTGGTAAATGTACCTAAACTGGTTTCATCGTACTATTTAAATGAGCCTGATTTAGAAGCGCATCCAGAGCATTGTGTCGCCTTTGGCACAAGTGGTCATCGAGGCTGCTCACTTAATTTTAAGTTTAATGAGTCGCATATTCTGGCCATCACTCAAGCGATTTGTGATTATCGTAAAAATAATAATATTTACGGTCCGCTTTTCCTTGGTAAAGACACTCATGCGTTGTCGGAGGCCGCTTTTAACTCGGCTATTGAGGTTTTGGTTGCCAACGAAGTACAAGTTATCACACAAGAAAATGATGACTACACACCAACTCCTGTGATCAGCCACGCGATTGTCTCGCACAATGCAGTCAATCCACACGAGCTTGCAGATGGCATTGTCGTTACGCCATCACATAACCCGCCAGAAGATGGCGGCTTTAAATATAATCCCCAAATGGTGGACCTGCTGATACTGATGTCACCAACTGGATTGAAGATAGAGCTAATCAGCTACTACTCGAGGATTTGGTTGAGGTTGAATTATTCCCGTTTGCGAAAGCGAGAAGATCTGGATTTATCAAATATGAAGATCTGATCACACCATATGTTGAAGACTTGGGTAATATCATTGATATGGAAGCCATTGCTCAAGCCGGTGTTAATATTGGCGTGGATCCACTTGGTGGTTCAGGTGTTAATTTCTGGCCAGTGATCGCCAAACACTATGACTTGAAGCTTACGGTAGTAAATGATGTTGTTGACCCGAGTTTTGCCTTTATGCCGCTTGATAAAGACGGCAAGGTGCGTATGGATTGCTCGTCTCCTTTTGCAATGGCTAATTTGATAGCACTGAAAGACGATTACGATATTGGTATCGGTAATGATCCAGACTTCGACAGACATGGTATTGTTACGCCGGACGACCTGATGAATCCTAATCACTTTTTAGCGGTTGCAATTGACTACCTCATTAAACACCGAAGCTGGAAGAGCTCAGTAAAAATCGGTAAAACACTGGTATCTAGTGCCATGATTGACAAAGTGTGTGGCGCAAATGGTCGAGACGTTTACGAAGTGCCAGTTGGCTTTAAATGGTTTGTAGACGGGTTAGCGGCTGGAGAGCTCGCATTTGGCGGTGAAGAGAGTGCTGGCGCTGCGTTTTTAAGAAAAGACGGCAGCACATGGTGTACAGACAAAGACGGTTTTATCATGGGGTTACTTGCCGCTGAGATCCTAGCTGTTACAGGTAAATCGCCATCTCAACATTACCACGCTTTTGAACAAGCATTTGGCGCGCCTGTATACAAACGTATCGATGCACCCGCAAATACTGAGCAAAAAGCAAAGCTCAAGGCATTAAGTGCAGACAATATCAAGGCGGACACCCTAGCAGGTGATCAAATTACTCAGATATTAACCAATGCCCCAGGTAACGGCGCGGCTATTGGGGCCTTAAAGTCGTAACCGAAAATGGTTGGTTTGCGGCGCGCCCATCGGGCACTGAAGATATCTACAAAATTTATCTTGAATCATTTAAAGGTGAAGCACACTTAGCTGAGCTTGAACATGAGGCAAAGACATTGGTTGACTCAGTGATTAGTTAACCAAAAGCTTCTACAAGCCATACTCCTCGTATGGCTTTTTTTTATCCCAATGCGGATTACTCAACAACATCAATTTGGAATTATGACGTACTTATCAGAATTAAAACAAAGCGGTGACTTTCTTACTATCACAAGAAATAACGAATTTACACTTGAACCCGTGAACTTCACTTTAGACAACGGTACCTTGGTGGAAGTCCATGATACTGGTGTGATCCAGTTTACGCCCGCAGGTGAAACAACGAAAGATATTGTGCTATCGAGCGCGGTGCACGGCAATGAAACCGCGCCAATTGAGATATGCGATGAGCTTATCCAACATATTATTACTGGCAAGCTGGTGTTGGCGCAGCGTGTGTTGTTTATTTTTGGTAACCCTAAATCCATTAACATTGGCCAGCGTTTTGTCGATGAAAATCTAAACCGTCTATTTAACGGCGCACATAATCAAGAAACAGATAACCCCGAAAAGGTCCGAGCACAAAAACTAGAGGGTTACGTTAGGGCGTTTTTTGCACAGGGTGGTAACGAGCGCTATCGTTGTCACTACGACCTTCATACTGCTATTCGAGGGTCTAAAAACGAGAAGTTTGCAGTCTATCCTTTTTTACATGGTAAGCCGTGGAAGAAATCACAGCTGCAATTTTTATTGTCATGCGGTGTCAACACCGTATTAATGATGCGCTCTGCGGCGACGACATTTAGTTATTTTTCTTCTTACCAGTTTGGGGCCGACGCTTTTACTATCGAGCTTGGGCAGGTGAAGCCATTTGGTGAGAATAATATGGCGAGCTTTGCAAAAACCAAAGAAACGTTAAAAGCATTAATTAGCCAAGAAAAGGTAGAATATAAAGAATTTAATGCAGATGAGTTCGAACTATTTACGGTTCATCGTACCATCAATCGTACTCAAGCAGAGTTTTCTTTTCCATTCGCTGATTCTGCAGAGAATTTTACAGGCTTTTCGAAAGGTGAATTGCTAGCGACTGACGGAGACAAGCAATATTTCGCTGAGGTTGAGGGGAAGCTATTATCTTCCCAAATGCCAATGTTGCTTTAGGCCAACGCGCATTACTAACCGTTGTACCGTTAGAAGTTGATGAAAACTTTATATAAATCATAGATGTAAAATTCCACTCATCTTCGTATCAAAATCTTTCCAAAAACATTGATGCATTTTAACGGTTATTCATCTAGGATTAGTTGAATAACCGTTTACGTTAACGTAAAGTTGAAACGCTTTAATTTAATTTACTTACTTAAATCGCAAATATTATTCAGTCTTTGATAAGTTGTTAGACCAGTTATTCATACTAACCACGAATGTGATCAAGACCAATTAACACAATCATAAATGCGAGGTGAGTTAAGACTCTTTTCGTCTTACGCAATCTGAAGCCAGATCTCGTATGAGGAAGTCGGGTGTGAACTCCGTAAGTTTGTTATGACAACAAGAGAAGGTAGGTTATGACTAACCCCAATAATATATCCTTAAATATCAGCCACGCGCTGGAATTTATAGATGGTCATGCACTCAATATCCCTACATTAAAGATTTTAAGTGACCAAGGCGATGTTTTAGATGGTGCAACAGCACCAGATATTGATAAAGAAACGGCATTAAGAATTTACTCAACAATGCGGTTTATTCGTTTACTTGACGAGCGTATGCAAGGTGCTCAGCGTCAAGGACGTATTAGCTTCTACATGCAATGTCTTGGCGAAGAAGCCGCTGTTACGGCAAGTGCCGCAGCGCTTAAAGAAGATGACATGATCATGGCTCAGTACCGTGAACAAGCCGCAATTCACTATCGTGGTTTTTCACTTGAACAGTTCATGAATCAGCTATTCTCGAATGAGAAGGACTTAGGCAAAGGCCGTCAAATGCCTGTGCATTATGGGTCTAAAGAATTACATTACCTAACTATTTCGTCGCCGCTAGGAACGCAAATTCCTCAAGCAACTGGCTATGCGTACGGCCAGAAGCTAAAACACATTGATAAAGAAACTGGTGAGCTAACTTCTGAAATCGACAACGTCACGATTTGCTATTTTGGCGAAGGTGCTGCGTCAGAAGGTGATTTCCACGCCGGTCTAAACATGGCTGCAGTGCATGGTTCACCGGTCATCTTTTATGCTCGTAATAATGGTTATGCGATTTCAACACCTGCGGATGAACAGTTCAAAGGTGATGGTATTGCCGCTCGCGGTGTGGGCTATGGTATTAAAACTATCCGTGTGGATGGTGCCGATACGCTTGCCGTGTACGCCGCGACACAAGCCGCGCGTAAAATCGCAGTTGAAAACGGTGAGCCGGTGATGATTGAATCTATTGCATACCGTTTGGGTGCACATTCAACTTCTGATGATCCTTCTGGTTACCGTACTAAAGACGAAGAAGCTGAATTTAAAAATAGTTGCCCGGTAAATCGATTTAAGCAATGGCTCTTAAAACAAGGCTGGCTGGATGAAGCCCAAGATGATGCGGAAAAAGAGAAAATCCGTGAAGATATCCTAGCAGCATTGAAGGTTGCAGAGAAAGTACAGAAGCCTGCATTAGAAGATCTGGTCTCAGATGTTTATGACACGCCAATTCCATCGCTGCAGAAGCAATATGATGAATTGAAAGAGCATATTAAAGCTTATCCAGACGCATACCCAGTCACAGCAGGGAGAATTAAATAATGGCTAAAATGAACATGCTACACGCCATTAATTCGGCGCTAGATATCACGATGGCGGAGCATCCGCAGGCGTGTATTTTTGGTGAAGACGTCGGCTACTTTGGTGGTGTATTCCGTGCAACTTCAGGCCTTCAAGAAAAATATGGCAAACACCGTGTTTTTAATACGCCATTGACTGAACAAGGTATTTTGGGTTTTGCCAACGGTCTTGCAGCGTTTGGTGCCCCTGCGCTTGCTGAAATTCAATTTGCGGATTATATCTTCCCTGCATTTGACCAAATCGTGAATGAGTCGGCCAAGTTCCGTTATCGCTCGGGTAATGAGTTTGATGTGGGTAACTTAACAATCCGTACGCCATACGGTGGCGGTATTGCAGGTGGTCTATATCATTCACAATCACCCGAAGCTTACTTTGCACATACACCTGGTCTTAAAATTGTAGTACCGCGTAACCCGTATCAAGCAAAAGGCCTACTGCGTGCTGCCATTAAAGATGATAACCCGGTTATTTTCTTTGAACCTAAGCGCTTATATCGCGCTTCTGTTGGTGAAGTGCCTGAAGAAGATTACAGCATTGAGCTTGGTAAAGCCGAAGTAATTAAAGCAGGTACTGACATAACGCTATTGGCTTGGGGCGCACAGATGGAGATCATCGAACAAGCAGCGCAAAAAGCTGAAGAAGCGGGTATTAGCTGTGAAATAATCGATTTAAGAAGCATTCTTCCTTGGGATATGGAGACGGTAGCCAAGTCAGTGGTTAAAACGGGTCGTTTGGTTGTGAGCCACGAAGCGCCAATCACGAATGGTTTTGGCGCTGAGATTGCAGCAACCATACAAAAAGAGTGTTTCCTGCATTTAGAATCTCCAATTGAGCGAGTTTGTGGATTGGACACGCCATATCCTCTAGCACTTGAAAAAGAGTATGTGCCAGATGCACTTAAAGTGTTCGCCGCTATCAAACGTTCTATGGAATTTTAAGGATAAGTTATGGCTAAAGAATTTATCTTACCAGATATTGGTGAAGGCATCGTAGAGTGCGAAATCGTCGAGTGGTTGGTGGCTGTTGGCGATGAAGTAAAAGAAGATCAACCTATTTGTGACGTGATGACGGATAAGGCGTTAGTACAGATCCCTGCGGTACATGACGGTGTGATCACTAAGCTGCATTACGAAAAAGGTGAAATTGCAAAGGTGCACGAACCTTTGTTTGCAATGGATGTTGCCGGCGAGCAAGCTGCTCAAGCAGAGCAATCAGCACCTCAATCCTCGCCAACTACTTCAACCAATGCCGTACTTGAAGACTTTATCTTACCAGATATTGGTGAAGGCATTGTTGAGTGCGAAATCGTTGAATGGCTTGTTGCTGAAGGCGATGAAATCAAAGAAGATCAGGCCGTTTGTGATGTAATGACTGACAAGGCGCTAGTGCAAATCCCAGCCAAGTACGATGGTACTGTTGAGAAACTCTATTATCAAAAAGGCGAGATAGCACAAGTGCATAGTCCATTATTTCAAATGAAGTTGGCGTCATCTCACGCCGGAAAATCAGACGATCCAATCGCTGATGTCCACAAACCTAAAGAAAGTACAGCACAGGCAGCTACTGCAAACGATGACGCTACGCGTAGTTTACCAAAAAATGGTAAAGCGATAGCTTCTCCAGCGGTTCGCCGCAAGGCGCGCGAGGTTGGTGTTGATCTTTCTGAAGTGCCAGGCTCTGGTAAAAATGGTCGTGTGTATAAAGAGGACATCGAACATTTCCTTGAGCACGGTGCAAGTGGCGTTTCGACTAAGCAAGAGAACAGTACAACTGTACAGCCTCTAACGCAAAAGCCGACTCCTACCTCAGAAGGTGGTAAAAGAGTTGAGCCTCTACGTGGTATGAAAGCGGCGATGGCTAAACAGATGGTGGCCTCTGTTTCGACGATCCCGCATTTCACTTACTGTGACGAGATTGACTTAACCGATTTAATTGCGCTTCGTGGCGCTTTGAAAGAGCAATATGCCAAACAAGGCGTGAAGCTGACGATGATGCCGTTTTTTATCAAGGCGTTGTCACTTGCAATCAACGAATTCCCAATTTTGAATGCAAAAGTAAATGATGACTGTACGGAAATCACTTATTTTGATGACCATAATATTGGTATGGCGGTGGACAGCAAGTTGGGTCTTCTAGTGCCAAATATTAAATCGTGCCAAAGCAAATCAATTGTTGAAGTTGCCCAATCTGTTACTGAACTGACAGAAGCCGCTAGGGAGGGGCGAGTATCTCCTGATTCACTGAAAGGCGGTACTATCTCTATCTCAAACATAGGGGCGATTGGTGGCACAGTTGCCACACCGATTATTAATAAACCAGAAGTTGCTATCGTTGCGCTAGGCAAAGTGCAGCAGTTACCACGTTTTGATTCACAAGGCAATGTGGTGGCGCGATCTATCATGCAAGTAAGTTGGTCTGGCGACCATCGTATTATTGATGGTGGCACGATCGCACGTTTCAATAATTTATGGAAAATCTTCCTAGAGGAACCGGCTAAAATGATGATGGCAATGCGCTAATCCTCATTTTTGCTAGTTTCTACTTGTTGTAAAGGGCCTTTACGGCCCTTTTTTGTTTCTTCGACCAATTGGGTTATGTACCTATCCGTTTTAAAAGATTTAATGGCTTTCGTGCGATCTAACAATTGCTGCGCTATAAACCGCTCAGACTTATCATTTTAAAAGGTTTTGAAAGTTTGGAGCTGAATTGTTCTGCATATAACAATTCGCATATCTAGATTGAGTTGTAAGGTTTTGTGTCGGGGAGTAGGGCTATATTGAATGGTATTTATATAAGGTGAATAGATGCCTTTTCTTAAACACTGAAAAGGCATCTATCGAGGTTATTCTAACCCTTTCTTTGAATACAAAGTGACTTTGTCCGAAAGTAGCGTTACTTTAATATGCTTGTCTTCGCTTCCCCAAATGCAATTGGTATGTAGTGTTTTCTCTTCACACTTATCAGCAGAGCCAAGAATACTCTCAACTTCAGCTTTGTCCATGCCCACTTCTATTTTGTTGTAGTTTTCTAAACTTACTTTAGAACAGCCGACTAGGGTGAGTAGTGCAGCAGCAGTTAGTAATTTTTTCATAGGGTTGCCCGTCTAATGTTTGTATTTTCTTATTTGAAAGATGACCCCAAGTTTAGGGTGATCTAAGTAATGTATGTCGCCGCTATACACGCGTGTATATTGGGACATACGAGCAGTACGAATGTCGTTGCCGTCTTCGTACTTTAAATCTAAATCTGTGGTCACGTAAAGGTAATGTCTCACGTGAATTTTAATCAGGCCTTCAAGTTGCCAATGCACTTGCTCTTTCGATTCTTCGATATTAAATCGGTTCGATAGTGACGAAAACTGATCGTCATTTTCTGTTACGCTATAACTGGATGGTGACGCAAACAGTTTGCCACCAATAATTTCGATATTGGGTGCTCGCTTATTACTTTGCTCTGGGAATCGCCAACCTGTGTGCAACAGTGGCTTGAGCCCTTTACGTTTTAATTCAGCAATTTTGTTCGAAAAACTAAACTGTGACTCATCCAACAGATAAATTGAGTCCATATGTTCTTGTGGATCAACTAGTGGTGAAAGAGGCAAAGTGTCGAATTTTTCAACATAGTTTGCATCTGGATCGCAAGAGCTGGAACGTGCGCCCGACGTTAATCCACGAATAAAATCTTGCTCAGCAAACTGCTCACTGCCTTCCAAGCATAGTTTATAGCCAGTGGTATTAAAACCGTCGAATAATAGTGACTTGATGTTTTTCCGATTGAGTGGTTCAGGTTCAATACTAAAGTCTTCTCGCAAAGAGAAACTAGGCTCTTGCTCAAATGCTATCATTTCTACTTCAAACCAGCGGGTGGCCTGTGCAGATGCGCTACTTACCAAAGCCGCTAGGATGGCCAGACTTTTTATTGTTTTCATGCTACGGCCTTTTTCTCAAAGTCATCAATCATCGCATTAACCAGTTTTAATCTCTTTTGGGCATTTTTTTCTTCGATAAGGAATTTCAGTTTATTCGCGCCTTCCATTCTATAGGTTGACGGGCTACTTTGTATCAATCCTATGATGAATGTTGGGTTAACTTTTGTATGACTACTGAACTCAAAGAAGCCACCTTTGGGGTTTGCTTCGACCTTGTTAATGCCTAGTTGGGTTGCCTTTAGCTTAACAGACTGCACCGCAAAGAGGTTTTTTGCCGCATCTGGCAGCAGCCCAAAGCGGTCGATTAATTCGATTTGCAGCTCATCAAGCTCCGCCAGTGACTTTGTGCTAGCAATGCGTTTATACATGCTAAGGCGAATATTTACATCATGAATGTAATCATCTGGTAACAGTGCTGGGAACTTAAGGTCAACCTCGCTTTGCTGTTGAAGAAGGTTATCGAGTGTTGGCTCTTTACCATTTTTCAAGGCTTCAACCGCTTGTTCCAGCATTTCCATATACAGCGTAAAACCAACGGTTTGAATTTGACCGCTTTGGTCGTCTCCCAGCAACTCACCCGCACCACGGATCTCTAAATCGTGGGTGGCAAGCGCAAAACCTGCACCTAAGTCTTCGAGTTGCTCAATGGCCTGCAAGCGCTTGACCGCGTCTTTAGTTAAGGCTTGGCTATTCTTCGTGAGTAGGTATGCGTATGCTTGGTGATGGCTTCGTCCTACACGGCCGCGAAGCTGATGTAACTGTGCCAATCCGAGTTTATCGGCTCTATCCATTATGATGGTATTAGCAGAGGGAATATCGATACCGGTTTCAATAATGGTGGTACACACAAGCACATTATACTTTTGGTGATAGAATTCACCCATCAAGTGCTCAAGTTCTTTTTCACGCATTTGCCCGTGGGCAGTGGTGACGTTGGCTTCTGGTACGAGCGCTGAGATATCAGCGGTGATTTTGTCTATCGTCTCGACATTATTGTGGAGGAAGTAAACCTGTCCACCGCGCTTGATTTCACGCAGAATTGCTTCGCGGATAAGCTCGTCGTTGCGCTCTCGCACAAAGGTCTTTACTGCTAATCGTTTGGCTGGCGGTGTCGCGATAATAGAGAGATCACGCATACCACTCATTGCCATATTCAGTGTACGCGGGATTGGGGTAGCGGTTAGGGTAAGAATGTCGACATCCGCTCTAAGCTGCTTAATTTTTTCTTTTTGTCTCACACCAAAGCGGTGTTCTTCGTCGACAATCAGCAGACCCAAATCGGCGAACTTGATGTTTTCTTGAATAAGCTTATGGGTGCCTATCACAATATCAATTTTGCCTTCTTCAAGTTTTTGTAACGTTTCTTTTTGTTCTTTCGCTGAGTTAAAGCGCGAAAGCACACCGACTTCAACAGGCAGATCGGCAAAACGGTCTTTAAAGTTCTCGAAGTGTTGTTGGGCAAGGAGCGTAGTTGGCACTAAGACAGCTACTTGTTTGCTGTCGTTGACGGCAACAAATGCTGCGCGCATGGCCACTTCGGTTTTACCAAAGCCAACATCACCACAAACTAGTCTGTCCATCGCTAGGCTTGATTGCATGTCTGCAAGCACGGCTGTGATTGCATTGCGTTGATCGTCTGTTTCTTCAAACGGGAAGCTATCTGAAAAGTCTCGATAGGCACTCGCATCTAGCTTAAATGCATATCCCGGTTTGCTTTGACGCTTTGCGTATATGTCTAGGAGTTCAGCAGCAACATCTCTGACTTTTTCAGCCGCTTTGCGTTTTGCTTTTTCCCAGGCGTCATTACCCAGTTTATGAAGTGGTGCAGAAGCTTCTTCACCTCCTGAGTAACGACTGAGCATATGAAGCGAAGAAACAGGCACATAAAGTTTAGCGTCATTGGCATAGATGATAGTCACAAACTCGGTAGCAATACCTGCTGCGTCTATGGTTTCTAGCCCTAAATAACGGCCTACACCATGATCTAAATGAACAATAGGTTGACCTTCTTTTAATTCGGCGAGGTTTCGGATCAGCGCATCTTGCCCTTGCTCGTATTTATGTTTACGGCGGCGCTTTTGGGAGATCTTAACACCTAACAGTTCTTGCTCGGTGATGATAGACAGCGATTGCTTATCCAGTAGTTTCACACTGGTAGCAAGTGGCGTGACGACCACACCAACATCTGAGTCGCTAGAGACAAAATCCGCAATGCGCTTATAAGGCTTAAGTTTTAGTCCGGTTGGTTTTAATAAGGTAAGCAGTGACTCGCGTCGGCCCTCTGATTCAACGCTGAATAACACCCGAGACTTTTGTTTTTTCTCAGCAGCGATGTAATCGAGGATTTTTTGATACGGATTAGCTTGTTTATGCTCAATGCGGACATCGTCAATTAATTCCGCTGCGACATTGTTATTACCCGCTTTGGTTCCCAGCATCGCTTGACTAAGTTTTATTCGAGAGAAGCCGTTAAGGCCTTCAAATAAGGTCTCTATTGGCTGATATAGCTTGGCTGGTGAAAGCAGCGGACGAAGTGGGTCAACCCGGCGACTTTCGTAGCGTTTAGATACGTCTTGCCAAAAGGTTTGCGCTGCAGATTCAATGTCGCCAAAAGGCATAAATACGGTGTCTTCAGGCAAATAGTCAAACACCGTCGCTAACGAATCAAAAAAGAGCGGCAAATAGTACTCTATACCCGCAGGCCAGTTCCCTTTACTAACTTGCATATAGATACTGTCTTTTTCACTACTTGCGCCGAACGCTTCGCGGTAATTAATTCTAAATCGTTCAATGTCTTCCGCATTGGTTGGAAATTCGTGCGCTGGTAATAAATCGATAGCATCAATCTCATCATTTGAGCGCTGGCTTTCGATATCAAAATGACGAATTGAGTCTAACTCATCATCAAAAAAGTCTAACCTAAAGGGGAGTGGACTACCCATTGGGTATAAATCAATAATGGAGCCTCGAACGGCAAACTCACCATGCTCCATTACCTGCTGAACATGACGATAACCCGCTTGAGTTAAGGTATCGCGCAAGCTTTGTGCGTCTACTGTGTCACCTTTTTTTACCTGAAGACTCATGCCGTGGATAAAGCTAGGCGGTGCGGTACGTAGCATGAGGGTTGAAACAGGAATGATGAGTACGGATTGTTTTTCCTGTTTAAGTGTATTTAGCGTTGCAAGACGCTGCGAAATAATGTCTTGATGTGGTGAAAAGTGATCATAGGGTAATGTTTCCCAGTCAGGAAACATCATGACCGGCGTGTCTTTTAAAAGATACGCCAATTCATGCTCAAGGCGAAGTGCAGAGGGCGTGTCGGGGGTGACGAGTACAACTAGGTTGTCATGTTGTTGGATATGCTCACTCAAACACAGTGATAAGCTACTGCCAACCAAATTACCCCACGAAATTTTATCCTTGTTTGATTTTACCCAAGGTAAATTGTTCCATTGCACATTCGCCATTGATTACTCCTATTTATTAATCGCGATAAATTTTGCAAAGATCCTGATAGTGATCAATTCGTCTGTCTCTTAAATACGGCCAAATGCGGCGAACAGATTCGCTGCGTGCAAGGTCAACATCAACAACCGAGATTTCCTCAGCTTCTTCAGATGCATGTAATAACATTTCGCCTTGTGGACCGGTAACAAAAGAATTGCCCCAGAATTGAATACCTTCACTTTGACCTGAAGGGTCTGATTCATGGCCAACACGGTTAACGCTAATCACAGGTACTCCGTTAGAGACTGCATGTGCACGCTGTGCAATTATCCAAGCATCTCGTTGACGGATTTGCTCTGCTTTATCATCGCGAGGATCCCAGCCAATCGCCGTTGGGTAAATTAAAAACTCAGCGCCCGCCATTGCCATCAGACGCGCACCTTCTGGGAACCATTGATCCCAACACACCAGAACGCCTAATTTGCCAACAGACGTCTGAATTGGAGTAAAGCCCATATCGCCGGGGTGAAGTAAAACTTTTCATAAAAACCCGGGTCATCAGGAATGTGCATTTTACGGTATTTGCCGGCAATCGTACCGTCAGATTCAAGTACAACCGCGGTGTTGTGATAAAGCCCTGTTGCACGCTTTTCAAATAACGACGCAACGATGACAACATTAAGCTCTTTTGCAAGTGCGCATAGTGAGTCTGTGCTTGGGCCTGGAATGGTTTCCGCTAAGTCGAAGAGATCAGTGTTTTCTGTCTGACAAAAATACAAGCTGCGGTGCAATTCTTGTAACACGATAAGCTTAGCACCCTGACTAGCGGCTTTTCGGATACCGTCACAGGTTTTTGCAAAGTTGTTTACGAGATCTGTAGAGTTGCTATGTTGAACAATACCAACTTTGATGTTTTTTTCAGTCATGGTACTTACCTTAAAAAACCTTTTGGTAACTGCATCGTAATACAGTGCAGGCTACCGAATTGATGGATGATTGGTAGACAGTTAACGCCTATTACTGTTCTTTCTGGGTGTGCAAGAGAGACTTTGTCTAGCGCTTCTTGATCTTTGTCATCACCATAGATAGGTACTAGTACCGTTTTATTCAAGATCAGATAGTTCGCATAGGTTGCAGGCAATCTCTCACCCTCATTATCAAACTTAGCACTAGGCCAAGGTAAACTAATCAAACGGTATGGGTCGCCATTTGGGGTACGGAATGTGCGTAGCTGCTGTTCCATTTTATTGAGGGCATCATAGTGCTCGTCTGATTTGTCGTCGCACTTTACATATACCAAGGTATTATCCGGTGCAAAACGCACTAAAGTGTCAATATGACTGTCAGTATCATCACCGGCTAAGTATCCATGATCTACCCACAAGAAGGACTCTGCGCCCAACTCTTTTTGCAACACTAGTTCTAATTCGATTTTACTTAGATGTGGATTACGATTTGGGTTCAACAGACACTCTGAAGTAGTCAATAAAACATTGGACTCGTTAATCTCAATGCCGCCACCTTCAAGTACCACGTCAACCTTTTCAAAGGTACAGTGTGGGTTGAGGACCTGTTTTGCAAGCTGCTGATTGATCATATTATCTAAATCCGCAGCAAACTTGTTACCCCAACCCGTAAAGGTGAAATCTTTGATACATAGATTTCCGGTATTTGTTTTCGTCGTAAGTGGACCATGGTCACGGGCCCATGTGTCATTGCAAGGCGCAACAACAAAGTGGCATTTGGTTAAGCTAATCTCAGCTGCGCTGAGTAAGTTTTCGATATGCTGTTTTAGCGCTTCATTATGCGCCACGATAACGACTTCTTGAACTTGGGTAATATGTTGGCAAAGTGCAACGTACACAGGTTCAACGTCACTGAGAATGTCGCTCCAATCGGTATCAGAATGAGGCCAAGTAAGCATGATTGCGTCTTGTGGTGCCCATTCTGGGAGTAAAGTAAAACTCATTAAATCATCACCATATAATAATAAGCCTATAGTTTATCATTAACCTCAGGTGTGTCAGTAAGTTTTGTGAAGATAATTGAGTATTTCAATAAGGCACTTAATTCGTTAAATGCCTTATTGGTCTTTTTGCTGCTTTAGCTTAAGTTGTCTGGTCTGGGCGTGTAAGCTCGCCCGTACGAGCAACTCTTGATCCGCTTCTCTAATAGCGGTAAAGGCGAGGGTGAATTTACCATCTTGCTTGGCAATGACTTCTGAGTAGCAAAAGATAGCACTGGCTTCATTGCGCAAAAATATTTTAGTTCGTAACGATTGCCCGACCTCATAATCTTCTTCTAACGTTGCGGTCAGGCCGCCGCCGCCGTAGCTGTCACAAAATAGATGACTGTCGTCAGGCTCTTCGGTTGCGAGGATATGGCTGATAATTAAATCAATCTTACGTGATTGCGCCTGTAAATAAGCTGCTAACTCATTGGCAATATCACCCAAATTACGAAGTGGTCGAAGGGCATTAAGATCTAACTCATTAATTTCGTTCGCGAGCTTAAATAGCGGCGGAATTGCAGCTTCTAATTGATATTCGTTTTCTGGAACCATATTGTCATCAACTGGGTAGAGGTTGATCTGAACCTGTTCAGCTATCTGAAAATACTGTTCAAATAATTCCTGCAAATTCGCTTTCATGTTTTATCTCTTGGCATCGCGCCGCTTTACAACTGTCTCTATAGTAACGGTTTAGTTTACCGATAATCAAACTTTGAATTGCTCAAGTAGTTGTTCTTGGGTTGTTATCTTTTCTACTTGAGACTGCATGGTGGCATCAACGCTTTTAGCTTCGTTATATACCGACTCGGAAATACCACGAATTGATGAGCTACTGCTATTCACGTTATTTACAATGTCATTTTGCTCATTCAGCATATCAGCAATACGTGAGTTCAAATCGACAATATGGCGAATGGCGCTACGCATATCTTCAAGCGCGGCTCGAGTTTGCTCTGCCTTTTCAACCGTTTTATCGACATAATGTTGGCTTTGTTTCATTACCGTAACTGCGCTTTCTGAACCAGACTGTAGTTGACTTATCATTCCACGGATTTCAGTTGTGGCTTCTTGTGTTCTTTGCGCAAGCGATCTCACTTCGTCTGCAACGACGGCAAAGCCGCGGCCAGACTCACCAGCTCTTGCCGCTTCAATAGCTGCATTGAGCGCTAGGAGGTTAGTTTGTTCCGCGATACTGTTTATAACCGATAATATTTGCTCAATAGCTGTAGACGAGCTTTCCAACTCTGTAACTACGGTCATTGCCGAACTGATTTGATTAGATAGCTCTTGAATCGTCTCCGTTGTTTCTGAAACGATTTTTTCTCCTTGGCGAGCAACTTGATCGGTGGTTTTAATTGCTTCAGCGGCTTCATGGGCGGACTGTGTTACCTGATGCTCAGTTGCAGACATGTGTGTTGTTGCTTCATCAAGCACTTTGATACTTACTAACTGGTCTTGAATGGAAAGTTTGGCTTTATTAGCGACCTTAGATGTTTGTTGAGCATCGTTTAATACTTCATGGCCTAAACCCTGAATATTCGCTATCAGAGACTGTAAGCTGCTGGTAAACGCATTAAAATTTTGCGCCAGAGCTGCGAACTCGGGTTCATGTTCGGTATTTAATCGTACGGTTAAGTCCGCATTACCGCGTGCGATAGCAGCCATGGCGGTGTTGATTTCGTCGAGTGGTTTTAATAATAAGCTAATGACAAAAGAAAGTAGCACGGTCGCGAGTGCGACAGAAATAAAGGCAAATATGGCTGCATCTCTTTGCAGTCGTGAAAGTGCAGCAAAAACGGTGTCTTCATCCAGCATAACCCCTAGATACCAATCTAAGCCTTCGACCTCTTTAAACAGCACTAATTTGTCTTCACCGTTTACTTCAACGTATTGGATGTTTTCAGAAATACTTATATCACCGAGAAATGCACGAGAAGAATTACCATTTAGTTTTACGTCGGGGTGTGAGATAGTCGACCCATCTTTACTCACCATGAAAGCAAAACCTGCGTCGAGCAGGTTAAACGAGTTAATCATTTCGCCGAGCTTTGCCAAGCTAACGTCGTAAAAAATCGCGCCGTTAAATTGGCCTTGCTTAAACACAGGCGCACCGATTGATACTACAATTTCGTTACTTACAGCATCAGCGTAAGGCGCTGTAATAACGAGTTTTCGTGCGGCTTTTGCATCGGTATACCAAGGCCGCTTTCTCGGGTCCCAGTTTGCGCCAGGGTTCCAATTTGGATCGCTTGCGACATATTTTCCAGTTTGCTCTTCACCATAACCAATCAGCAGGAAAGAGGCGGTAAGCTGTGGCTGTGAGAGAACGGGAAAGGCTGCGTCTAAGGTGTCAGTGGAAGCGACTAAATTGGTAGCAAGAGCGGCTAAGTCGGTTGCACCTTTCATTTGTGCAGTGACTGTATTGCCAATCCCCTGAATGATTTCATTCACACTTTGTTCGGCTTGCATTTTGATTGCTGATTGCACAGAAATGTATTGAATAACAGATAAGACTAGTAATGCTGCAAGCAGCACAAGCGCAGAGACGGATACGACTTTGTGTTTAAACTTCACGACCACACTCCAATAAATTTGATACATTAAACTTATGACATTTAATAAGAAAATGCCAAACCTTCTGTGCTGCATTTGAAGGTATTTCAAATTATTGCGTTTATATTAATTATCTATTCACGGTGCAATTCCTATTCTTTAATACTTAGAAGAGGAGAAAACATCAATGTATAAACCAGTTTTAACAGCAATTGCCTCGGTGATGATACTCGCTGCATGCGGTGGCGGTTCAGATTCTGACTCAAACAAAAACAACACCACTCAACCAACTCAAAAAACCACCGTAAGTGTGGGTGTCTCAGATGCTGCTGTGAATAATCTTGCAGAGGTCAACCTTGTTATTCAGCAGTTGACATTTAGAGCATCCGGAAAAGAAGATGTTAAATTTGACACCTTGGATGCACAGGGTAATCCAATGAAAATCAATCTGCTTGAATATACGGGTGACGATATCTATTTGGTTGTAAAGGACCAAGAGATCGATGCTGGCGATTATGAGTGGATCAGAGCCGATGTTGTAAACGGTAGTGCAGGGTCTAACTTTGATTTAACCTCTAGCGTGCGTTTTTTAGATGGTAGTCAAGCCCCACTAGCCGTAACCCGTAAAGGTAACAATGGAGTAGGTGAAATCCAACTCAATAACTTCTCGTTAAATGAAGGTGAGAACCAAATCGTATTGGAGTTTGACTTGAATAAAGCGCTGTTGAAACGCGGAAATGATGACACTGTTTATCTAAAACCAACAGCTGTCCGTTTGGAAAACCTGTTAACCAGTTTCGAGATTGAGGGCACGGTTAGCGAGGCTGTGAAAAATGCATGTATAGCAGATAACGCGGACCTAGCTCCTCTAGTCGGAGAGTACAAACATGTTGTTTATCTTTATAAAGCGGATGTTGCAGTGCCAAGCGACATTAGTGATGAAGATGCTGCACCAGTAGCAACCGCAAACTTAGATGCCGAGAGTGAATATGAGATAGCATTTATTGGTTCTGGAGACTACAAACTAGGGTATTCGTGCTTAGGTCATTTAGATGATGCCGAAACGATAGATGCAGATTTTAGTTTGTATCAAACAAAAGATGTTACGTTAACGCAAGATACCGAAGTGAATTTTGAGACAAACTAACAGCAAAAAAAGGGCTTCAATTGAAGCCCTTTTTACTACTTAAAATTCAAAATTAAGCATTTTCTAGAGCAGCGCGTGGGTCAACATATTCCATGTTGAAGCCTTCTGCCACTTCTTTACACGTTACTTGACCTTTCAGAACGTTTAAGCCGTCCATAAAGTGTTTGTCATTAAGTAGCGCTTGTTTGTAGCCTAAGTTAGCAAGCTTGATGATGTACGGAAGCGTTGCATTGTTAAGTGCAAAAGTTGAAGTACGAGGTACAGCACCAGGCATGTTAGCTACACAGTAGTGAACTACGTCATCAACAATGTATGTTGGATCTGCGTGTGTAGTCGCTTTAGAAGTAGCAATACAGCCACCTTGGTCGATTGCAACGTCAACGATAGCAGCACCAGGCTTCATCGCTTTGATGTGTTCTGCAGTTACAAGCTTAGGAGCCGCTGCACCAGGAATTAGTACGCCACCGATCACAAGGTCAGCTTCTAGTACGTGCTTTTCAAGTGCATCAGCTGTTGAGTAGATAACTTTAGCTTGGCTACCGAACTGTGCATTCAAAGAACGTAATACATCAATGCTACGGTCAAGAATAGTAACGTCTGCGCCCAGACCTACAGCCATTTGCGCTGCGTTACGACCAACCATACCACCACCGATCACAACGACTTTAGCTGGTTCAACGCCAGGTACACCACCTAGCAGCATACCACGGCCTTCACGTGACTTTTCAAGCGCTTGAGCACCAGCTTGAATTGACATACGACCAGCAACTTCTGACATTGGCGCTAGCAGTGGAAGACCACCACGCGCGTCAGTTACAGTCTCGTATGCGATACAGATAGCACCGCTCTTGATCAGATCTTCTGTTTGTGGAAGATCTGGTGCTAGGTGAAGGTAAGTGAATAGGATTTGATCTTCACGTAGCATTGCGCGCTCAATAGCTTGAGGCTCTTTTACTTTAACAATCATATCAGCAGTAGCAAAAACCTCTGCTGCTGTGTCTAACACTTTAGCACCAACTTGAACATAATCTTCGTCAGTAAAACCAATGCCGATACCAGCATTTGTTTCAACAACGACTTCGTGACCGTGATTGATTAGTTCACGAACGCTCGCAGGAACCATACCAACGCGGTATTCGTGGTTTTTTATCTCTTTAGGTACACCAATAATCATAATATTCGCCTCAAAATAAGAACGGGGTAAAATTTTTGACTATTATATTTACCTATAGCCAGTGTGTCTCACTGTTTTAATATTTCAATGTAGTGATATACTCTAAATTAATGAATCATTCAGGATAAAAAACTACACTATGTATCAACAACTAGACAGGATCGACAGAAAGATTTTAGTCGAACTTCAGAAAGATGGCAGAATTTCGAACGTAGAATTGGCCAAACGCATAGGATTGAGCGCTACGCCTTGCTTGGAGCGCGTTAAAAAGCTGGAGCGAGAAGGATTTATTCGAGGTTATAAAGCGGTAGTCGATCCTGCTAAGCTTGGACAGGGACTTTTAGTGTTTGTTGAAGTTACAGTGAATAAAAACTCGCCTGATGTGTTCGATAGATTTAATCAAGCAGTGAAGCAGCATGACGAAATTATTGAATGTCACCTTGTGTCCGGTAGTTTCGACTATCTATTGAAAACACGAGTGACCGACATGTCAGAATATCGCGGAGTGTTAGGAGAAATTTTACTTAAGCTGCCAAACATCAGTGAAAGTCGCACTTTTGTGGTCATGGAAGAAGTAAAAGGAGAAGAAGGAGAAGTAATAAAACCTTGTGCACCTTGAGGTATTTCTTGGTAAGGTGTAAGTATATACAGCAAAACTAACGCAAATCACTAATTTGCTGACGTTTTGGGCTTTTATAGTCCAGAAAAGAAACAGAAAAAAAGGTTTAATTACAATGCGCTTAAATGGTGTGCAACGCCTCTTAGAGACAGGTTTGATTGTGAGCACGGCTGCAGCAATATTTATGTTGTGTGCGTTGATAAGTTTCGACCCAGCCGATCCTGCTTGGACTCAATCCGGTGAGTACGTAAAAGTAAACAATATCACTGGTGCTGCCGGAGCTTGGCTGGCAGACATTATGCTGCTGAGTTTCGGTTGGCTGGCGTTTTTGATCCCAGCTGCGCTGCAGTTTCTTGGTTATTTACTGTTTAAAAAGCCGCATAAACTACTGCAACTAGATTACACCACACTAGGTTTACGTCTTATCGGCGCGACATTATTTATCACCTCTGCGAGTGCAATCAGCAGTATCAATTTCGATGATATCTATAATTTCTCATCTGGTGGGGTAGTAGGGGATGTGGTTGCTGGTGCAATGATGCCTGCCTTTAACTTTACCGGTACTTCTATTCTGTTACTGTGTTTTTTCTTCGCCGGAGTGACACTACTTACCGGTGTGTCTTGGGTTGAATTCGTTGATTATTTGGGTGAAAAGGTACTTGCCGGCTTTAGGTGGTTACGCGATAGACTGACAGCAGAGCGCGATATAGAGCAAGCGCAGTCAGTTTCACAGAAATCTGAAGCCGTTAGCGTTAACACGGATAGAGTAGAAACTGAGACACCAATAATAGCGACAGAGCGAAAAGATGATCACGAGCAGACTGTTCAGCAACAAACCGATACCGAAATTAATGTTGACTTCGATACTGAAGAAGAACCAAGTGGACTTGGCAAATTAAAAGATAAATTGTTCGGTAAAACGAACACTGAACCTACACCTCAGACCGCGTCTGCACAGCACTCTGATCTGCAGGAGAAGAAAGAGCCGTCGGTATTTGATGAGCTAGATGATATTCTAGAGCAAGAAATCAATTTTTCGGCGATAGAAGATGAGCCACTAGATACTGTCGCGGCTTTAAATGCCTTGGATGAAGCTCCAGTGCACGAAACCAAAGTGGTTTCTCCGGCAAGACCGCTTAAGCCTAAAGCACCTGAAAAGGCCGCCAATGGTTATCAGCCTCCACCGAGCGCAAAAGAGCAATTTGAAGCGCTTCTAGAAGCTCAGCCACCTGCAGATCCATTACCTTCATTAGATTTGTTGGATAGGCCGGACAAGGCTAAAAACCCAATTTCGCAAGAAGAGTTAGATCAGGTTTCGCGGCTGGTTGAAACTAAACTATTAGACTTCAACATTCAGGCTCAGGTAGTTGGTGTGTATCCTGGTCCTGTCGTTACGCGCTTTGAGTTAGATCTCGCGCCAGGCATTAAAGTCGCTAAGATCACCGGTCTAGCCAAAGACTTAGCGCGTTCATTATCCGCGGTCAGTGTGCGTGTAGTTGAGGTTATCCCAGGCAAGACGTATGTCGGTTTAGAGCTGCCTAACAAACACCGTGAAATCGTACGTTTGTCCGAAGTGATAGATGCTCCTAAGTTTGAACAAAACCCATCACCTTTGACTATGGTGCTTGGTAAAGATATCGCGGGCCAAGCGGTCGTTGCTGATTTAGCCAAAATGCCACACCTGCTGGTGGCAGGTACAACCGGCTCTGGTAAGTCAGTGGGCGTTAATGTCATGATCTTAAGCTTGTTATATAAGTCTCCGCCAGAAGATGTGCGGATGATCATGATAGATCCGAAAATGCTAGAGCTTTCGGTTTATGAAGGTATCCCACATTTATTATGTGAAGTGGTTACCGATATGAAAGAGGCAGCAAATGCGCTACGCTGGTGTGTGGGCGAGATGGAACGCCGTTACAAGCTAATGTCGGCACTCGGTGTTCGTAACCTTAAAGGTTACAATCAGAAGATTAAAGACGCCAAAGAAGCTGGTCATCCAATTTTAGATCCGCTCTTTAAAGATACAGACGGTATGGCAGATGAGCCACAAGAGTTAGATAAATTACCGAGTATTGTAGTCGTAATAGACGAATTTGCCGACATGATGATGATTGTTGGTAAAAAAGTAGAAGAGTTAATCGCGCGTATTGCACAAAAAGCGCGAGCGGCAGGTATACATTTAGTGCTGGCAACACAGCGGCCATCAGTAGATGTAATTACAGGTCTGATCAAAGCGAATATACCAACACGAATGGCGTTCCAAGTATCAAGTAAGATTGATTCGCGCACAATATTAGACCAGCAAGGTGCAGAAAACTTGCTGGGTATGGGTGATATGCTCTATCTGCCGCCCGGAACTAGCGTCCCCGTTCGTGTACATGGTGCGTTTGTTGACGATCATGAAGTACATGCCGTAGTGAATGACTGGAAGGCAAGAGGCAAGCCAAACTATGTAGAAGAAATCCTATGTGGTGAAGCAACTGAGGATATTTTATTACCTGGTGAAGCACCGGAAGGTGGAGATGAAGAGTCTGATCCACTGTACGATGAAGCCGTTGGGTTTGTCATTGAGACAGGCAAAGTCTCTGTCTCAAGTGTACAACGTAAGTTAAGAGTTGGTTATAACCGTGCTGCTCGATTGGTTGAGCAAATGGAAATGTCGGGAGTGGTAAGTGCTCCTGGTCATAACGGTGCACGAGATGTATTGGTAAAAGGTGGAGCCAATTAATGAAAAAAATTAAGCAAATTGCGTTGCTAACTGTACTATCAAATCTCTTTATTCAGCCTGTGTGGGCTGACGAAGCTGCGATGCAAAGCCTAAAAGCAAGGCTGGCCGAATTAACCAGTTTTCAAGGTAAGTTTGAGCAAATCGTTAAAGATCAAGAAGGCAATGAGTTGCAAACCGGTGAAGGGGCGATCACGTTAGCGCAACCACTAAAAATACGCTGGCAACAAGAGATGCCGGATGACACTTTATTTGTATCAAGCGGTGCGACAACTTATTACTACGATACGTTTGCTGAGCAAGTGACTATTCTCGACACGACTAAACTCATTGATACCACACCCTTTGTGCTGCTTACTACTCAAGAGAACAGCCAATGGTTGAAGTACAACGTAACACTTGACGGTCAAGAGTATCTGATCACGCCAAAAAACAAAGTAGACTCACAGGTAGAGCAATTAACACTGCGTTTTGACGATAAGAACGATGGCTTGGCATTTTTGAAAGTGAATGATATTTCCGGGCAAGTTTCTACGTTTAGCTTTAAGGAAAGTCAAGTTAATGCGCCGGTAAAAGAGAGTTTGTTTGAGTTTACAATTCCACAAGGAGTGGTCGTAGACGACCAAAGAGGCAGTGACTAGTTTAGGATTTGATTTTACACCAGATGTACGACCGTTGGCCGCAAGAATGCGGCCAACTTCGTTAGATCATTATGTTGGGCAGAGCCATATTTTATCCAAAGGTTCAGTACTCTATCGTGCGATTGAGTCTGGTCGTTGTCATAGCCTGATCCTTTGGGGCCCACCAGGTGTGGGTAAAACCACTCTTGCTGAGATTATTGCCAACTATGCAGACGCTGAGCTTATTAAGCTTTCCGCTGTTAGTGCAGGAATTAAAGAAGTTCGTGAAGCGGTCGTTGATGCTAAAAACCGACTCGCTCAGTTTGGTAGGCGTACGCTATTATTTGTTGATGAAGTTCATCGTTTTAACAAGTCTCAGCAAGACGGGTTTCTACCTCATATTGAAGATGGCACTTTTATTTTTATTGGTGCTACCACTGAAAACCCTTCTTTTGCACTGAATAACGCGATTTTGTCTCGTGCACGTGTTTATACTCTACAATCGCTTGTAGAAGATGAATTAACTCAAGTACTAGAAGACGCGTTGTCACGCGATGAACAGCTGTCGAAATTAGCTATCACAATAGATGACAGCGCGCTTGAACTCATCGCTAAAGCAGCTTCGGGAGATGCGAGAAAGGCGCTTAATCTGCTGGAGCAGGCAGTTGACTTAAGCTTTGATCCAAACTTAAACAGTCATTTGGTGAACGAACTCGTATTAAAACAAGTGTTGCCCAGCCAACTATCAAGTTATGACAACAAGGGCGACCTTTACTATGACCTAATCTCAGCGTTTCATAAGTCAGTTCGCGGTAGCGCACCAGACGCGGCACTCTATTGGTATTGTAAGATATTGGCAGGTGGTGGTGATCCGCTATATGTGGCAAGGCGACTACTGGCCATTGCCACGGAAGATATCGGCAATGCAGACCCAAGAGCGATGCAGGTTGCGTTAAATGCATGGGATATATTTCATCGTGTTGGGCCAAGTGAAGGTGAGCGTGCAATAGCACAGGCGACGCTTTATCTCGCAAGTGCGCCAAAAAGTAATGCAGTCTACATGGCGTTCAATCAGGCTAAGCGTGATGCAGCAAGTGATCCGAATTACCCCGTACCTGAACATCTCAGAAACGCACCGACAAAACTAATGAAAGAGCTCGGTTTTGGCGAAGAATACCGCTATGCACATAATGAACCCGGCGCGTTTGCAGCAGGAGAAAATTACTTCCCAGAAGCTATTCAAGAGCGACAATACTATCAACCCACAGATAGGGGACTTGAGAAACAAATCGCCGATAAGCTCAACTATCTACAGACGCAAAACGCGCAAAGTAGCAACAAGAGGTACAAGTAGCGATGCTGATAAATTACCTCACAATTGCACTGGGTGGAGCGTTTGGTGCAATGTTACGCTTTTTTATCAGCGATATATCGATAAAACTCTTAGGTAAGGGATTCCCTTTTGGGACGTTGATCGTTAATATTCTTGGTTCATTATTGATGGGTGTGCTTTACGGTTTAATTGAAAAAGAAGTTATCTCAGTTTCACCATCTAAAACGCTGATAGGTATTGGGTTTTTAGGTGCGCTGACTACTTTTTCTACATTCTCAATGGATTCCTTGTTGTTACTTCAGCAAGGGCAATATGTGAAAATGGCGTTTAACGTCACATTAAACGTGGTGGCGTGTATCTTTATGGCCTGGGTTGGTCTCTGCCTCATCATGCAAAAAGGTTAAAAAACAATGTTAGATTCTAAATACTTTCGTCAAGACATCGAGGAAGCAGCAGCGCGTCTGAAAAAGCGTGGTTTTGAACTCGATGTTGCTAAGATCACCGAATTAGAAGAAAAGCGCAAAGCGCTACAAACCAAAACTCAGGAATTACAGAGTGAGCGTAACAGTTCCTCCAAAGCGATTGGTCAAGCGAAAGCGAAAGGGGAAGACGTTCAACCTTTACTCGATGCTGTTGCCAACTTGGGTGACCAATTAAGTGCGGCAAAAGAAGAGCAGGATAAAATTCTAGCTGAACTAAACGACTATGCAATGTCGTTGCCAAACCTTCCTGCTGAAGAGGTACCAGTTGGTGCTGAAGAGTCTGAAAATGTTGAAATAAGTACTTGGGGTGAGCCAAAGCAGTTTGATTTTGAAGTAAAAGACCATGTTGACCTTGGTGAAGCGCTTGATAAGGGCCTTGATTTTGAAACAGGTGTGAAGCTAAGTGGTTCACGCTTTACAGTGATGCGCGGCGGCGTAGCGCGTATGCACCGAGCGCTTGTACAACTGATGTTGAATACTCACACTGAGCAAAATGGCTACACAGAAATGTATGTACCATATCTTGTAAACAAAGCGAGCTTGTTTGGCACGGGTCAGCTTCCTAAGTTTGCGGAAGATTTATTCCACACAGAAGCATTATCTGAAGATCAAGATGGCTTTAGTTTAATTCCAACAGCAGAAGTACCGTTAACTAACTGCGCGCGTGACGTTATTTATGACGAAAAAGAGCTGCCGATTAAGATGACGGCGCACACGCCTTGTTTCAGAAGTGAAGCGGGTAGCTACGGTCGTGATACGCGGGGACTTATCCGCCAACACCAGTTTGATAAAGTCGAACTTGTCCAACTTGTTAAACCTGAAGATTCAATGGCAGCGTTAGAAGAGCTAACTGGTCATGCAGAGCAAATTTTGCAGCTACTTGGCTTACCTTACAGAAAAGTCGTGCTTTGTACCGGAGACATGGGCTTCGGAGCGACGAAAACGTACGATTTGGAAGTTTGGTTACCAGCGCAAAATACCTACAGAGAAATCTCTTCTTGCTCAAACATGTGGGATTTCCAAGCGCGCCGTATGCAAGCGCGCTTCCGCCGCAGTGGTGAGAAGAAGCCAGAGCTACTTCATACTCTTAATGGGTCTGGTTTAGCGGTAGGTCGTACTCTGGTTGCGATTTTAGAAAACTACCAGCAAGCAGATGGATCAATTATTGTGCCTGATGCACTAAAACCATATATGGGTGGTGTAGAGGTTATTAAAGCAAGCTAAGATAGTACTGCTTAATTGAGCTTTGCTCGATTTAAAAACTCAAGTTATTGAAAAGAGGTTGGATTCGTCCAGCCTCTTTTTATTACTATATTATGAATGTTTTTTTACAGCAATATATAGAAAATCAATGTCTTAAAACTAATCTTTGTGTCTTAAATATCCTAAAGACATTACGAAAATAAAATAATTATGCTTTTTGTACTCAACTGTACAAGAATTACATTTCTGATCGTTGCATGACTCGCTTAGATGTGATTTATTGAAGGTATGGGTTTGGCCAAATCTCATCGGTAAGTAGCACATCTGTATGAAATACGATGTCGCTCGTGTTTAACTTTTCTCAATAAGATCTTTAATTTAAATAGTTAGTACGAATAGTCATTATATCGCAAGTCACTATCTTCGTTTTGAATGACGTTCGCTCAAGTTTGAACTACACAGTATTAGAAACGCTAATGCTGATCGAGAAAAAGGTGAGGATATTACCTATGAAGAGACAGAAAAGAGACCGTTTAGAAAGAGCACATTCACAAGGATTTAAGGCAGGATTAGCCGGTCGGTCGAAAGAAAATTGTCCCTATCAACAAGTAGAACACAGATCAGAATGGTTAGGCGGATGGCGAGAAGCGATGGATAATCGCAACATCTTTAAAACCTGATACCGAATTTTAGGAGAGCAAAGCCCCAGATGGGGCTTTGTGTGTTTTTAAAGCTATAAAACGATAACAGCGAAAAAGTTAAAATGCGCTGGTATCTTGGAAAAGACCTACTTTCAAATCTTTTGCTTCATAGATCACGCGACCATCAACTTCGACGATACCATCTGCTAGACCCATAAATAGCTTACGTTTGATAACGCGCTTCATTTCAATGCGATAAGTTACTTTTTTAGCAGTCGGTAAGATTTGACCCGTAAACTTCACTTCGCCCACACCGAGTGCACGACCAAGGCCAGGACCACCAGACCAACCAAGGAAGAAGCCTACCAATTGCCACATCGCATCCAAACCTAAACAGCCGGGCATTACTGGATCACCTTTGAAGTGGCAGTCGAAGAACCACAGATCAGGGTTGATGTCGAGTTCAGCAATAATTTGACCTTTACCATGCTCACCACCGTCATCATTAATCTGAACGATGCGATCCATCATTAGCATGTTGTCGCTAGGTAGGCGGCAGTTGCCTTCACCAAACATTTCTCCACGACCACATAAAATAAGTTCTTCTTTTGTATAGCTGTTCTTCGGTTCCATAAATCTTCTTCTTAACTTGCAAATTGACGCTACTTTAGCGTACAGATGTACGCTAAACAACTCCGAACAGTTAAAAAGCGTACGGAGACTTGTAAATTTTGCGCTAAAGATATGTCTATTTGATTAAATTTCAAAAAATTGAAGAGATTAAATGCAAATCAGTTCCAATTGGGGGCGATTTATAATGTGAAAATCATTATAATCGAGGATGATTTTTTAGCAGGCTATTTTGGGTGATCTATGATCCTTTTTGTTGACTCTTTAACCGTAATTGATTTTTCGTACCTTTGCCCACGACGTGGTGCGGTAGGTGAAAGTTGGATCACCGATATTGTGTTGCATGGTGAGCTAAACGAAGAGTCTATGGTGTTAGATTTTGCAAAAGTTAAAAAGCAAATCAAACGTATTATCGACGAAAAACTGGACCATAAATTAGCGGTACCCAGCGCACTTGCGTGTAATGCTAAACACAGTGAAGGCCGATTTGAATTTGATATGCAATTTGATGGAAATCACTTAGCCATGAATGCACCGGAAGAAGCGGTGTGTGTAGTGGAAGGGAATGAAATCAATGAAGCCAATGCAATCGCTTACCTTAAGTCTGTTATTATGCCGCATATGCCTGAAAACGTGAAAGACTTAGATATAACTCTGCGTCCAGAGGCCGCAACTGGCTTCTATTACCACTATAGCCATGGCTTAAAGAAACACGATGGTAACTGTCAGCGTATTATTCATGGTCATCGTTCATTGATTGGTGTGAAGCTAAACGATATCAGCATGCCTAGATTACAAAAACAATGGGCGGATAAATGGCAAGATATTTATCTTGGCAGTGAAGAAGACTTGATTGATCCTAGTTTGCTTCAGTACTTAACCGCGCATGATAAAGATTATGCGTTCGCATATACCTCGTCGCAGGGATATTTTGAGTTGGCGATCAGCAAATCACGTTGCGATATATTACCTTGTGATACAACAGTTGAATGTATTGCGGAGTATCTTGCTAGCCAAATAAAGCTGCAAAACCCACATGATAAGGTTGAAGTAAGAGCGTACGAAGGGGTTGGAAAAGGAGCGATTGCGTATGCTTAAACGTGCAATTGTCATATTGCTTGCGAGCACCACATTATTTGCTGAGGCGCTTGAATTAAAAGGTCACCTGACACAAGGTGGCTTGGTCGTCGGCAAGCTTGAAAATGCAACTGAGATAAAGCTAAACGAGACAGAATTAAAGCGCTCTAAAGATGGCTATTTCGTGTTTGGTTTTGGCCGCGATGCCGAACTTAACCACATCTTGAGTTGGCAATCTGATGATGGTCAAAAGCATCGCCAAGCGATAGTGATCACGAAACGAGATTACGATATAGACAAGATCACGGGGGTTGCGAAAAAGTATGTTTCGCCACCAGAGTCGGTGCTAAAGCGCATACGTGAAGAAGCACAAGCCGTGTCAAAAGCAAGACAAGGCAATTCGGATTTATTATTCTTTAAAGACCCCGTTTTCAGACCTGCGAAGGGCCGTATTTCAGGTGTTTATGGTAGCCAAAGATATTTTAATGGCGAGCCAAAACGACCACATTTTGGATTAGATATCGCAAATAAAACGGGTGAACCGGTCTTAGCACCGGTATCGGGCAAAGTGGTATTTGCAAATCCAGATCTATATTACAGTGGCGGTACTTTGATTATCGATCACGGTCACGGTATTACCTCTACTTATATCCACCTTAGTAAACTGGATGTTAAGGTCGGCGATACGGTAAAAACTGGCGATAAAATCGCTGAAATTGGCGCAACGGGCAGGGTAACTGGCCCGCATTTGGATTGGCGCTTTAATTGGTTCGGGGAACGACTCGATCCAGCTCTACTTATGAAAGATACACTAGCGGATAAAGCAGTACAAAAATGACAGACGAACAAAGACAAGCCATTGTTGAGCAACGTATTAAAAGCTCAATCACACACGTAACAAAGACCGTATTCCCAGGCCGCACAAACCATCATAACACTTTATTTGGTGGTGACGCTCTTGCTTGGATGGACGAAGTTGCCTTTATTGCTGCAACGCGTTTTTGTCGCAAACCTTTGGTAACGATCTCTTCAGACCGAGTTGATTTCAAAGAGGCAATTCCTGCAGGTACTTTTGCTGAATTAGTATCTAAAGTGGTGCATGTTGGTAATACCAGCTTAAAGGTTGATGTTGAAATCTACCTTGAAAGAATGCACAAAGATGATAAACACTTAGCAATTACAGGTAGTTTTACCTTTGTTGCGGTGGATGACAATCATAGGCCAACCCCCGTGGTTTGTGACAAAATGCTAAACGGCTTTGACGGTTAAATCTGCGACTTTAAAAGCGTAGAAAAACAAATATAGGGCTAAGCCCTATATTTAACAACACATAAAGAACACATCATACATATTGTTTTTAATAATGGTATTTCTCAGTCACAGCTAAAACCCTTCTGTGATTAATTAGTCAAGTCACCACGTTTCTTGTTCCCGGGTCGAGTTTCTTTCATTTAGAGGACAAATGAGTCACTTTTTACTAGTAATTTTTTGACAGTTAAAAAGCCAAAGACCATACTTTTTACCAGTATACTGAAATAGGAGTGTCGCTCATGGCAATTCCAGTAACCGTTGCAGACGATTCTATGATGTCCAGAAAGGCAGTGCTTAGAGCAATACCAGAGGGCTGGGATGTTGAAGTCAGTGAGGCAAAAAATGGTAAAGAAGCATTGGTGATGGTTGAGCAGGGCAAAGCTGAGGTTTTATTTTTGGATTTAACGATGCCAGAAATGGATGGATTTGAAGTACTCACACATCTACACGAACACCATGCGAAAACCGTAGTCATTGTCATTTCCGCAGATATTCAGCCTGAAGCGAAAAAGTTGGTGGATAAACTCGGCGCGTTTCGCTTTTTACAAAAACCATTACAAAAAGAAGAACTACATAACACGCTACAAGAACTAGGTTTATTATGAACATGCCACTCAGTGAAGAGCAAAGAGATGGCTTGCAGGAGCTAATGAATATATCCATGGGCCAAGCTGCTAACTCTCTAGCTCGTTTAATCGAAACGAAAATTAGTTTATCTATCCCAGAAATTACTTCGGTAAGCCCAAATCAACTCAATGAGATCTGTAATACCGCACATGTTTACAGAACTAGGCAGTCATTTTTAGGGGAGATTAAAGGTGAGGTCATTAACCTATTGTCACCGCAAGGCTTGCAAGAAATAGCCGAGCTCATGGACTACGATAGTCCACTTGATGATTCCGATCTCAATGAGGTACTACTAGATTTATCTAACATCTTGGCAGGTGCATGTTTAAACGGCTTTTCTAGTCAGTTAGCGCTTAAAACCTCATTGACTATGCCGACTATTTATAAACACCAGCTATCCGATGACATTGCTGATTGGAAAACAACGCTGGTGATGAAAATAGCA
Organism: Pseudoalteromonas piscicida; assembly: GCF_002208135.1. Taxonomy (NCBI): domain Bacteria; kingdom Pseudomonadati; phylum Pseudomonadota; class Gammaproteobacteria; order Alteromonadales; family Pseudoalteromonadaceae; genus Pseudoalteromonas; species Pseudoalteromonas piscicida. Next base: position 1,814,199 of record NZ_CP021646.1, on the reverse strand, counting down.
TTTATAATAGAGCCTATTTCTTTCGATTCGAGGGTGATTATTTGTTTGGATGAAAATTCCATTAAAACAGTGATTAAAAAACTAAATGCCATGCTCGGAATAGAGGACTGACTGTGTTTAGCGAATTGCAGCATTATATTCCAGTCGGAATTTGTGTGCTAGACCAAGCATACACAGTGGTTTTTGCGAATGACTTTTTGAAAAACCGTCTTCCGGATGACACCCCAAAAGATATTGAGGGTATGTCCATAGACGAGGTCTTTCCTGAAGCTGCAAAAATCATTAAACGAAAATTGAAGAGTGTATTTGCATTAAAAGCAGCAAGTTTTAGCTACTGGGAACATCGCCCCCACGTTTTTGAACTAAGCAGCAGCCGCCCTGTTACTGGTGATGAAACCTCAATGTATCAGAATATTCAATATGTGCCGATTTTTGAGCACTCGGAAGAAGTAAAAAAGGTATGTGTGATCATACAAGATGTGACCGAGCTTGCGAGCTATTATCAAGAGCAAAAACGTTTAACCGAAGCATTGGAGATAGAAAAACAGGAATTAAAAACACTCAACCTTAAGTTGGAAGCTGCACAAAACCAATTACTGCAGTCCGAGAAAATGGCGGCAATTGGTCAATTAGCTGCGGGCGTCGCTCATGAAATCAATAACCCAATTGGTTTTGTGAATTCCAATATTCAAAGTTTAGAAGGTCAGGCTAGCGGATTGTTTGCGATGCTCGCTTTTTATGAAACGCATTTTAGTACACTTGCCGATAGTGATTTAAAACAACAAGAGCAGCAGCTTAAAAATCAGCACAGTATCGACTTTTTAACGGAGGACGTTCCTGAATTACTGCAAGAGTGCTTAGAAGGGCTTGATCGAGTCTCCAATATAGTCGAGAGCTTAAAATCCTTTTCTCACGTTGATAACCAAGAGTGGCAAGAAGCCGATCTTATCAAAGGAATTGAAAGTACGTTGAAAATAGCAAACAACTCAATTAAATATCATGCGGTTATCAACAGAACTTACTCCCTCGATGATGAAGTGTTGCTGTATTGTCAGCCAATGCAGATTAATCAGGTATTTTTAAATTTAATCATCAACGCCGCGCAATCGATAGAGTCAAGTGGTACGGTAACAATCTCCATTGAAGATAGACAAAACGAAGTGATTATTGCCATCCAAGACACAGGCAAAGGGATCCCGGCTGAGGACATCAACAAGATTTTTAATCCATTTTTTACAACCAAACCCGTTGGTCAAGGCACAGGCCTCGGACTATCTCTATCATATAGTATTGTTGCCAAACACAAGGGTCGTATTAAAGTCGACTCACAAGTCGGTGTAGGCACAACGTTTACAGTATTTTTACCTAAGCTCAGTGAAGAGGATTTCTCAGATGAGTTTACTGAGAATTAATCAAACCCAATTTATAAATCAAGTTAGCCTTCACTGCGTCAGGACCTCTTTTCAACAGGTACAACTCCTTATTGTTTCTGTTCTGAGCAACCAAATCTCAATCAATTAACTTCAACTTTCTTAAACCCGTTTCTAATTAAAAAATCTAAAGTCAAACTTTCATTGCCCCAGATTTCAATACCACGGCGAAGTTCATAACATTATGTTTATAAATGTTTTTTTTAATCAAGAATATCTAAAATAAATTTTTGTTCAAATTTTGACAGGTAGAAAGTATAAGACTAAAGTAACATATAAGACATATGAGACGACAGGGTGTGGGCATGCAGGCAATCACAGAAATCACACAATCATTTCAATATCTCATTTTTCAGCAAACACAGGATTGCGCCACAAATGAGAGCTTGTTAATAAAGGAGATCATTGAACTTGATCCCGAGACCAAAGTGCCCTTGACGGCAGAGTTTATTAAATTAATTATCCGATGCTCAGGTTAAATTAGAGGGAGGAAAGCCCCAAGCACGAGTAAAACCCAAAACCCGCCGCCGAGCAAAAGATGTTGCGCTGGGCAAGTTCGCTCAAACGAGCACTCTGAACAGTTCTAAGGAGGTGCCACATGATTGGGGACTGTATTAGCGATCAAGAATTTACCTTTATTGCGGACTTCTTCAAAGCCGAATCAGGAATACATCTTAGGGATCATAAAAAGAACGTAGTCTGTAGACGGCTCAATCAACGGCTAAGGGTTTTAGGGTTTAGTAGTTATGCTGAGTACATTGAGTATCTAAAAATACCCAATAATAAAGGTGAGCGAAACATGTGCATCGACATGCTGACAACTAATGAAACCTATTTCTTCAGAGAACGTAAACACTTTGAAAAGTTAGAAGAGCTGTTTACTACATATTACGAAAAGTCTGCACCGGATATTTGGTGTGCGGCCTGCTCCTCTGGCGAGGAGGCATACACGTTGGCCATGTGCACACAGGAGCATTATGGATTGGGAAACTGGGTGGTGCGTGCCAGCGATATTTCTGAGCGGATGCTGGACTTAGCGAAAAAAGCAATTTATCCATTACATCGTGCCAGCAATATTCCTGACGAATATCTAAGGAAATACTGTCTAAATGGAGTAGGAGTCAAAACCGGTTATATCATGGTGAATGATGAGCTCTATCATAAGGTCAATTTTTTCAAAAGTAATCTACTTGTGCCCTATATTGGCGGTAAAGCTGACATTATTTTCCTTCGTAATGCATTAGTTTATTTCGAAAACGAGGAAAAGATAAAGATCCTTGAAAATATTTATAGGGCAATGCCAAAGCAAGGTTTTTTGTTTCTAGGACACTCAGAGAGCTTAAATAGTGTGTATGACAAATTTAAATCAATTGCCCCAGGGGTGTACGCAAAATGTTGATGCCAAACAGAGAGGTTGAATCAATATTCTTGTAGCCGGGGAGTTTAGTAATAGAGTCATTTCGTCCAGCAACCCTCAATACGTTGCTAGGGTCATATGTTTCACTTGTTTTACAGTACCTAAAGCCGAGCAGAGAGGATAGATAATAAAACGCAATAAGTGTTGAAAATCTAGCGATAGCAAATCTTGTCGAGCATCATGATGATAAACGAGTCGTCTTGCGCTTTTTTGTCGTATTTTCCATGACTGGCGCGAAATTATATCAAGCAATATAAAATATCCTGTTATTTGTACACTTAGGGTAGAATAACCCTAACAACGCTCGTGCTTGTTAAACAGGGTAGTATCTCAGATCCGATTTTACAGTTAGAAAAAGCTCACCTTCGAGCAAACAAGAGACGGTCGTCAATGTTAGCTTTATTCTACATAGCGGCCATTTAGTCAACTCATTTTTGCTCCTCTCCGAGCTAACGTGAATGGTCTAATCACGGCTTTGAGCGAATTGCCGACGCTTCTTGGTCCCACCTTGATTGTCGGCTTCAGACAAAGAGCGTACCTTCTATACGTCAACTTGGCTTTTCGCTTTGCTTTTATTTTGAGTTCAATGTCGCGAAAAAGGCGACCGTTTAGCCAATAATAAGGTGCGGAATTTTCTCTCTTTACACCAAATTAAATAATATCAAACTTATTAATTCTGAAGGCGCTAAAGACTTTAATTTCTTATTTCACGCTAATTACATCTGAAATATGCTGAATGACTTTTGCGCCGTCCCCGGTTTCATAAACTTCAAAGGTAATATCCCCTACAACAAAATTGCATTCAGTGTTTTCCTTAATGCACTCTTTAATACTATTAAACTCTACTGGAGGAGCTTGAACCCAGCTGGAAACATTTGACAACTTTAGTCTCATCAATTTATCACTAATTACTGAATCAGCTTCAGAATTCAGGTTATCAATTGGTTGACCAATTGGCAGGTACCCCAACGACAAAGAAGAATTCGCTTTGATTAGGTAAGTCTCGTCTTCATAACTCGATTGTGTAACCCAATTCAGTTTTAACTTAATGTCTATTTCAACAAAGTCAGAAAGTGATTTTGCTGCGGCATTTTCGATGTTTATATAGATTGGATTTAATCGAAAGGCATCAACAGATTCGGAAAAAATAAGGTCAAAAGTGATGTCCAGTCCAGATTTTAAAGAGTCGCCATCTTCAAAAAAACGAAGAAACCGAATGCATCGACTGGGAATGCTTAAATTCCATGAATTTTCCCCGTTACTCTCAGTTGGTGCCAAATGATAAAACCCATTAACGACGGACTTACCAGAATATTTTGAAAGAAATTTAGATTTTTCTATCTCAACCACTTTTGTACTGATGTCTTTCAATTTTTCTAGAATATCCATCTCGCTAAAACCAATACCCTCGGCAGAGCTCCTCGCTCCTACAACCTCAATCTTTTCTAGTTTGTCTTCATCCACCCCTTTTTTTACAGCATACTCTTTGACAATAAGTGAGTTGTCACAGTGTTCTTTTATTTTTTTTGGTAATTGATAAGTGGAGTCAAATTTATTATTTTCACTGCCATAAAAAAAAGCTAAAGAGAATGCTCCATTGGATTTCCCTGAATGTTCAACTTCCTGAACAAAAGAAAAGCCGGAAATCGTATACAAAAAGTACAACGCATAGACGCTTGCCATTCCTAAGGCACCTTTAATGAAAGGTAGCCAATTTGCTAATATTGAGTTTTTATCTTTTTTTTCATCACCTTGCATGCCGTTCATGTCCGTATAGATATTCTGCAATCAGACTATAAAGATAGTACAGTTACATACAAGTTGCTTTCATTTGGGATAAGTTATTGCATGGAGAGAAGATAAGTGGCACCCACCACTATTAACATCCGAGCTGAAGAAATGAAGTAAAAAAGTATGTAAACACTCCAATTGCCTTTAAACAACTTGTGCCATCGTATCACAATCGCTTCATCCGACAGACGCTTAGCCTTTTTTATCATCAACATATAAAACAATGTGAGTGTGATTAATCATCACGGCATAAGCACAGATATCAATACAAAACACGGAGCCTAACATCAGGAGCTTTTCTTCAACCCAATCCCAGCGGTGCTCGTATGATTTGCCAGTAAATTTATCTTCACCACACAAAAATGCGCGCCTTACGCAACGGGAGATACAGTGATAATATTTGGTGTCGGTTAAACTGATTTGTTTTTTACGGGCAGTTGCCATAGTTTAGTTTCCGCAATCCTTTGAGTGCAGAATTAAAGCTTAGGCGGTATCTTTGGAAAGTGCAAATTAGTGGAGGGTGTCAGCGATTTGCTATCCTTATTTTGTTGCTATAAATTGTTAGGGGAATAAGGATGAGGAGCAGCTAGGAACTATGAACCAAGCGGATAAGTTTGAAGTACATTACTATTTCGGTGACGAAAGCCACTCGATGGATGCTGTTGTTAGAAATAAATGCGAAGCGGAAATATTAGCCATACTTCTTGAAACTGCCGATACTTTAAAGATAGACATAGATATTAATGCGGAAGTATTTAAAGAAGGTGGTTTAAGAGACTTCTGGCGCATCCTTGGTCAAAATAACAACCAAATCACAATTTTGTTAGTTATTACGACAATTGTACTTTCTCGAATCCCAACCACAGACCCTGAGATTGAAGCTCTAGAGAAAGAAATCAAACAGCTGACAATTGAAGAAAAGAAGCTAAATATTGAGAAGCTTAAACTAGAGTTGAGTGAGAAGTCAGTTGAAGAAATCGACAAGGCTACTATTGGCAAGGCAGCAAAGCATGTTGACAGAAATCTGAAAATCGTAAAACGAAGGTCAAATCTATATTCAACGTTGTCAAACTACCATAAGGTGCAAAGCATTGGTGTCAATGCACTGGGTTTTAATTTTGAAGGGTTAATGGACGAACGTATTGTTCAAAGATCAAGTTTTAAAAACTTCATACTTTCCACGAACAAACTTAGATCAGAGGTTGATGACGCTGCTGAAGTTTCAATAGTATCTCCTGTATTAAAGGAGGGAAGGTATAAGTGGAAAGGAATCTATCAAGAAAAGCCAATTAGCTTTGATATGCACGATTCCGAATTCAAAGAGCAGGTGTTATTGGAACAAGTTGCTTTTAAACATGGTTCTGCAATTACATGTGTTCTACGTATAGCTCGAGAGCTAGATGAGATTGGTGACGTAAAAATAACTGGCTACTCAGTTGTAACTGTTATTGAAGTTACTGATGGTTTTACTACTACGCCTACGATTCAGGGAAAACGCTATGTTCAGGCAAAGCAAATGGCAGAGTCTCAAGGGGATCTTTTTGCCTAAGCTATCCTAACAAGCGAATTAACGAGGGACGTACACTTGTGGCGCACTTTTTCATTGAAACGCTGTGATTGGGCGTTTCAATCAGCTTGGTATAGTAAACGAACGTTATGTTTAACGAGTAAAAATTGGAACTTTGTGAAACTTCGAAAGATTAAAAGTTGTTAACTCACAAGGTTTATAAGGTAATTCTTGAGCCGGAAGGCGTTGAAAAGATTGCTGTACAATACAATGTGACGATAAAAGGTAAGTCCGGTGTTGAGCATCAAATCAATGCTCGTAGCAGCCAGTTATCTGCAAAACGCACTGGCTAGATAAAGAAATAATTATACATAATATTAAAAGCAATAAGTTAGCTCATCCCTTATCCAAATTTGATGCTGTTTAAATGCGCTAAATAAAATAAAAGCCAGCAATTTGCTGACCTTTTGATATTTATACATTTACATGGCGTCGTACTCATCCTGCCAGAAGAATTTTTCTTCCCCAAATGCTGGTTTTAAGTCATCCAGCCAGTGGGCATTTTCGTCGAACTTGGCAAAGAACGGGCGCTGCACCCAGTCTGGGTTTCGTGCTTGAATAAAGCGTAGTACAAATACTTTTTCGCCCGCGACTTCGGTTACGCCAGACACTTCAACTTTACCTGGACCTGCACTCATTGAGGGGCCTCTAACTGTACGGCTCACACCAGAGACTTGCTTATAAGCTTCACGGAATGTTTCCCACGTTTTATGTAACGGGATTTCAAAGTAACGCTTAGCGCCGGTATCTCGCTCGATAAACATGTAGTAGGGTATCATGCCAAGCTGTGTTTGCTCTTTCCACATGTCAGCCCACATATCAGCGTCTACGTTTATATTATTTAAAAGTGGTGCTTGTGTTCTGATCTGTGCGCCAGTTTTGCGGATAAGCTTAATCGCTTCACGTGTGACTTCAGTACGCAGTTCTTGTTTGTGGTTAACGTGTGCCATGATTGACACATGCTTTCCTGCATCAACCAGCTCTTTTAATAAGGTTAACAACTCTTGCGCGTCTGGATCGGTGACGTATCTAAACGGCCAAAAAGTGAGAGATTTAGTGCCGATCCTGATGGTACGAATATGGTCAAATCTTGGCTCTTTTAGTGCCTCAAGGTATTTACGCAATTTAACGGTGCGCATTACCATAGGATCGCCACCAGTCATCAATAGATCGGTCACTTCAGTGTGTTCTGCTAGGTAGTTGTGGAGCAGCTCGGCGTCGTTATTGTTAAATCGGGTAGCTTTGCCAACAAACTGCGCCCAGCGGAAGCAGAAAGTGCAATATGAGTGGCAGTATTGTCCTTGAGACGGGAAAAACAATACTGTTTCTTTATATTTGTGCTGGATGCCATCTACGCGTTCACCTTCATACTCAGGAACATTTTTTTCCATTTGACCCGCAGGGTGCGGGTTTAACTTTTGACGAATTTTGGTGGCAAGGTTAAACACTTCTTCAGGTGTATGCTCACGACTTAATAAATCGGCCATTTGCTCGTACGACTCATCGTCTAGCATGCCACGTTGTGGAAAAGTTAATTGAAAAACAGGGTCATTGGGCACTTTGTCCCAATCGATGAGCTCTTCAATGACAAAGTTATTAACGCGAAAAGGGAATACATTGGCGACGACTTTCATTTGAAAGCGAAGATGTTCAGGCAGTTTATCCAGTTGCTCTATCTTATCGATTTGGCGGTGTTGGTAAACAGTAAAACGAGGTGGCTGGTAAGCTTCAGCTGGCTGCAATTTGACGGTTTGCTGCATAGATAATATGTCTCTTTTCTCACTTGCTAATAATAAAAACGGCCATGGTAACATGCCATTGATATCATTTCAGGTACAAAGCGAGGAAAGTTCGAAATAACGCAATTTTGTTGATTATTCGTCATCGTTTTAGATTACATTGTTGGAATTAGGTCATGAAATAGACCTAATTCCAAATTTAATGTGCTTTAGAAGTGTTCGCCTTCAATGGCAACATAAATCGCGTCAATGAGTGTTTCAATATCTTTATTTGAGGTGATATACGGCGGCATAATATAAATTAGCTTGCCAAAAGGCCTTATCCATACACCTTGTTGTATGAAGAATTTTTGGATTTTTGCAACATCAACAACCCTTTCTACCTCCACCACACCAATCGCACCAAGAACTCTGACATCTGTTACTGCACTTAGATTAAGACAGCGCTTGAGTGCGTTAAGCGCACTCGCGACTCGTTCAATATTGGCCATGGTTTCTTGGCGCTTTAAGATAGTGAGACTAGCTACAGCGGCGGCACACGCCAGTGGATTTCCCATAAAAGTTGGTCCGTGCATTAACACTTTCGCTTCGCCTTGGCTAATACCCAAAGCCACATCTTCTGTTGCTAAAGTGGCCGCGAGCGTCATGTTTCCGCCAGTAAGTGCTTTACCAACACACATAATGTCCGGTGAGATCCCAGCGTGTTCACAGGCAAACATTTTACCTGTACGGCCAAATCCAGTCGCAATTTCATCTACAATCAGTAGCACCTCATACTTATCGCATAGCGCTCGAAGCGCCTTGAGATATTCTGGATGGTAGAAGTTCATGCCGCCCGCATTTTGTACTATCGGTTCGATGATAAATGCCGCGACCTTTTCATGATGAGCAGCAAATGCGGTTTCTAACGCGTTAAGTTCATCTTGACTTTGGCTGCCGTAAAACTCACTTTTAGGGGCATCGACAAACACTTGCTCAGGTAAAAAGCCTTGGTACATCGCATGCATCGAATTCACAGGATCGCAAACGCTCATCGCCGCAAATGTATCTCCGTGGTAGCCTTTTTTGGCTGTCATTATTTGGGTTTTATTCTTTTTGCCTTTACTCAACCAATATTGAATCGCCATTTTGATTGCAACTTCAACACTGACTGAGCCGCCGTCCGCTAGGAATACTCGATTAAGTGGGCCTGGGGTTAGCTCCACGAGTAGTTTGCATAACTCCACGGCAGGCTGATGAGTTAGGCCCCCAAACATAACATGGCTCATCGTGTCAGCTTGATTTTTTATCGCCGCGATTATTTCTGGATGACCATAACCATGCACAGCACTCCACCAGGATGCCATACCGTCAATGAGAGTTTCGCCAGTTTCAAGCTCAATTTTATTCTCGAATGTTCTTGCGGCTGGATAGACGGGCAGAGGGTCAATCATTGATGTATAGGGATGCCATATATGCTTGCGATCAAATTCAATATCGATTGTATGTTTGTTGTTCATTTGTAAACCTTGTGGGCGCGTATAACGTTGACAATACTAAGCTAAGAAGTAGACTAAGCCAATCACCGTCAGTTTGACTGCGCTAAATTTAATCACTAGAAAATACTCGTGTTGTAAATTTAGGCAAGAATAAAAAGAGAATGAAAATATGGAATTAGGCGCGCTAAGACACGATTGGACACATGAAGAAGTAAAAACACTGTTCACCATGCCTTTTAACGACTTACTTTTTTATGCAGCAAGTATTCACCGCAAAAACTTCAATCCAAATGAAGTTCAAATCTCCACCTTGCTGTCTATCAAAACGGGTGCCTGTCCTGAAGATTGCAAATACTGCCCACAGTCAGGTCATTACAAAACGGATCTTGAACGTGAGCGTTTGATGGAAGTGGAAAAGGTTGTAACTCAAGCTAAGTTGGCGAAAGAAAAGGGCGCGACGCGTTTTTGTATGGGTGCCGCTTGGTCTGATCCAAAAGACAGAGATATGCCTTATATCGCCAAAATGGTGAAAGAAGTTAAAGAGCTAGGCCTCGAAACCTGTATGACTTTGGGTAAGTTGGATAATCAAAAAGCGCACACGCTAAGAGAAGCGGGCCTTGATTATTACAACCATAATTTGGACACCTCGCCTGAATACTACGAGCAAATTATCACGACAAGAACTTACCAAGACAGACTCGATACCCTTGATCACGTAAGAGATGCAGGAATGAAAGTGTGTTCTGGTGGTATTGTAGGAATGGGAGAGCAGGCATCTGATCGTTATGGCTTGCTGATCCAATTAGCAAACCTGCCAAAACAACCAGAAAGTGTACCGATTAATATGCTTGTTAAGGTTAAAGGTACGCCGCTTGAAAATGTTGATGATCTCGATCACTTTGAATTTATCCGTACCATCGCGGTTGCGCGTATCATGATGCCACACAGTTACGTGCGGTTATCTGCAGGTAGAACGGCGATGAATGAACAGATGCAATCTATGTGTTTCTTCGCTGGCGCTAACTCAATTTTCTATGGTGATAAGCTATTAACCACGGAAAACCCAGAAGCAGACGCCGATATGAATCTCATCAGAAAACTTGGTATGAACCCTGAAAAACGTGAAGATTACTCGGATGAGGCCTATGAGGCATCGTTAAGCTCTGCAATTGCAGACAAAGCGACATCAGAGCTATTTTACGAAGCCAACTAATCAATGTCGTTTGAGTATATTCAATCTGCCTTAGCAGCCCGTCACGCTGAAGGGTTGCTAAGAAAGCGCATTGTGGTTGAAAAGGCCTCTGCAAGTAGAATTCAAATTGCTGATCAGCAATATATTAACTTTGCCAGCAATGACTACCTGGGACTTGCAGACTCGTTGGAGTTTAACACTCTCGCATGCACTGAAGCCGGAAGCCGAAGTTCGGCGCTTGTTACGGGTTATCTTGATATTCACTGTCAGCTAGAAGATAAGCTTTGCAGCGTTTTGGGTTATGATGCAGCACTGCTGTTTCCAAGCGGTTTTGCTGCTAATACCAGTGTGTTAAAGGCATTGTTCACGCCCCAAGAAAAACAATTAAGCGCTGCGGTGTTCCAAGACAAGCTCAACCATGCCAGTCTGTTAGACGGTGGTTTAGCGGGCAGCGCTAAGTTTGTTCGCTTTAATCACAATGATTTGACGCACTTAAGGTCTCGATTAGAAAAAACCAAAGCTGACAGTAAGCTCATCGTGACTGAAGGGGTGTTTTCTATGGACGGAGACCAAGCGCCGGTATCTGAAATCAGTGCGCTGGCTAAGTCTCATTCTGCGTGGCTCATGGTCGACGACGCTCATGCGTTTGGCGTTGTGGGAGCGCAAGGACTTGGCACGATTGAAAGCGGCATTAAACCTGAAATTTTGGTGATCACCTTTGGCAAAGCGATGGGCTGTCAAGGAGCTGCGGTATTAGCGAGTCATGATGTGATAAATTACATGACGCAATTTAATCGTGAGTTTATCTATACAACGGCGTTGTCGCCTATTATGGCAAGCGTTGCATTATGCCAACTGAATAAGTTGCTTACAGCAACGGAAGCGAGACACAAATTACAAGTAAACATCGACTATTTTAAGTCGTTAGTTGCACAAACTAACTTATCTCCCATTCCAAGTGATACGGCCATACAGCCTCTTGTGTATGGTAGCAGTGAAAATGTATTAGCGGCGCAACATAAACTTAAGGAAAAGGGGCTTTGGGTTGGGGCTATTAGGCCACCAACTGTGGCGCAAAATACCGCACGATTGCGAATAACAATAACGGCACAGCACAGTCATGAAGATATAGACAAATTAGTCTCGGCCTTAGTGGAGAGAGCATGAGCAAAGCACAGAAGACGCAAACAGCAAAGTGCTTTTCAAAAGCCGCGCAATCATACTCTCAACACGCTAACGTGCAAAAACAAGCTGCAGATGTACTCTTTTCACGTTTAACACAGCAAAATAGCGAGCTTGGTGCGGTGCGTATGTTTCCTAGGTTGCTCGATTTAGGATGCGGGCCACATGAAAACTTTCATAGATTAAACGCCTTCACGAATCATTATGTTGGAGCGGATCTGAGTTTGGCTATGTTGGCAAGCGCTGAAAATACTGTAAATAGTGTCTGCTGTGACATGGATAAACTCGCTATTCAGTCAAACTGTATTGATTTGATCTTTAGCAATTTTGCGATTCAGTGGTCTAATTCCCCGCAAACGCTATTTGCGCAATTGTATGAAGTGCTAAAAAAAGAAGGTCGGGTGCTGCTAAGCTCTGTGCTTGACGGCTCGTTAAGCGAAATCGATGGCGCATGGCGAGCCATCGATGAGTGTGGCCATATCAATTCATTTTATTCGCTGTCAGCGCTTAAATCTTTTGCTCAAAAGGCCGGTTTCGCTGTGACGTGGGAGGACGAAGTGTTATTGATTGATAGCTATGACACGCCATTAAAGGCGTTGCGCTCAGTGAAAAATATCGGTGCCAACGATGTAAAAACCGCTTCTCGCCGACAAGGTTTGTTAGGCAAATCAGCCTACGCTCAGCTGCTGAGCAGCTACCCTGAGAGTGAAAATGGTTTTGATGTAAGTTATCAAGTCGGATTTTTGGAGTTAAGGAAATGAATCAAGCATATTTTATAACTGGGACCGACACTGAAGTAGGTAAAACCTATATTTCTACTCTATTACTGAAACTGTTAGCCAAGCACGGCAAAAAGACTTTTGGCTTTAAGCCGATCGCAGCAGATGCTGAAGAGGCATTTGGTGAACTAGTGAACGTTGATGCTATCAGTTTAATGGAAGCTGCGACGGTGCACGGTACTTACGAGCAAGTGAACCCATTTTGTTTTGCACCGCCAATTGCGCCGCACATTGCAGCAAAACAGGTAAATGTAGACATTACAGTCGATAAGCTACATGAGCGCTATAGTGAAATTCAGCACTTAGGCGCTGAGTATATATTATGTGAAGGTGCAGGTGGCTGGGCACTGCCCATTAACGACAATGAATACCTGTATGATTGGGTCGTCAGAGCACAACTTCCCGTAATTTTAGTGGTTGGCATGAAGTTAGGCTGTTTGAACCATGCGTTTTTAACGGCAGAATCTATCAAGCAAAAAGGACTGAATTTGGTGGGGTGGATAGCAAATCAGATTGACCCTGAGATGTCAGTATTTGAAGAAAACCTTGAAAGTTTAAAGCTTCGTCTAGACTGTCCACTGCTTGCAACAGCGCCTTACAGTGAGGGCACACCAAAGCTACAGCTTCGCTCAGCGTTACTAGAGTTGCTTGAGCTTAAATCAGGCACCAGTTAATACTAAATAACCAGAACACGGGATAACAACTTGTTCTCTAGCAGCTGTTATCCCCCTTACTACTGCGTTAAATTTGCTTGCAATAGGCCAGCTATTGGCGCACAAATTTGCCTTATATTAAGAGAGTGATATTACGCTTTTGAACTTAGTGATTTTAGTGGATTAACTAACTTCTTATCCCTAGTTCAGGTTAAATCAAAGCGGCTTCTAAAAATAGTAAGCCGCTTTGAGTCTGTTAATTACAACCTTTTTGAATGGTTTGTGTTGTCACACTGACCTCAAAGTCATTGTAATCATTATCGTTTTCATCTTCCCAACGTTGGTTGGTACCTGCAACTTGGTACTTGGTTGATAGAGCATTGCTGTTACCATCGATAGCGAGCACATAGATAAAGGATTGTCCTTGAAGGATGTCATAGCTGCCGGCACTGCCGTATTCATCAAGCAGTTTAATATATTGGCCATTTACTTTGATACCCCAGTCATTACTGAATAACGAGTCCTCTCTGACAAAGGCGTAATTGATCCGCGTATAGTTATCAGGCACACACGCGGTTTCATTGTCGAGGATGTTTCCTGCCTGAGTCTTGTTACCAGAGGTATTGCTCACGCCAGTTACGCTCAAAGAGAGCTCCCGATCGCCGGTATAGTCAGCATCGTCTATTGTTGCTATTTGAATGTTAGCGGTTGTGCCGCCAGCAGGTATTATCAGCGAAGTAGGTGGTGCTACGTAGTCATTTGATTGCGTTGTCACATCATTGACTGCCACCGCAAAACTGACGTCCTGTTCGAAGGCTTTGCTCAATGTCACTTGATAGCTAAGTGTACTTCCTTCATAAACCTCGTTTTCAATACTCGTCAACGTAAAAGATGGTGGCGAAGGAGGCGTTGTTGTGCCGCTGCAACCAGAAACGGTATAGCATGTACTGCTGCCATTTGGGTTATATGCAAGGTCATTTAGTCTTACTGGCAGTGTATTGATATAGCAGGTGCTTCCTGTATCAGGATTTAACTTATAAATCGCGCTTTTGTTGGTGTGACCAGCGTCATTAATGATAACGCGACTAATAATAAGCTCTCCGTTGCTATTAAGGCTAGCACCTGTAACAGAGGATAAGTCGTGATCCGCTAATTTAGTGACAGAAAAGTCGTTTGTATTAACTTGGTAAACAGCTGCACTGGTAACTAGGATTAAACGGCCATTATAAAACTCAACATCGCCGCGGTATTTACCTGCCAATGACGGAAGATCCGAGAGCTTAGTTGCCTCACCGGTGTTTTTATCTATGCTGTAAATAGAGTCGTAGCTTGTTCCAATGAGTCTATCGTTTGCGCTGTCATACGCTAACCCCACCAAATAAGTCGTCCTGCCGACAACGGTATGAGTGGTACCGTCAAAATACGCCAATTGAATATAGCGGTGTTTATTCCCCTCAATGGGAATATCTGCATTAGCTGGTAAGTTTAGATGGCTGGTATCGACTTTGTAGTCGATTGGTCTTGGTGCTGCTGCATAATACCATCGCGCACTGTTAGTATCATAGGCGAGTGCCGATGAACTAAAAGCGGCTAAACTGTCGGCGCTGGCTTGTCCTGCCCCTTCATCTAGGCCAAACAAAATACCAATATCGCCGCGGCCAGCGTTAATACCAAAAACCTGACCTGAGCAACTATCTGCATGGGTGTATGTGGAAAGTAATGTTGAGAGTAAAGCAAGTGTTGTGAGTGATGCTTTTAACATAGCAGGAACCCTAAAAAGATTACGTCCTGTAATTTAAAACAACACAAAGCAATGTCTTCGCAATTGAGTCCAACTCAATGCGATGACTTAATCCTTTAAGGCGGGCGCATCCATTATTAACTTTGCAATCTATAACCATGATTGATCAAAATTCACACTTTTACAACAGTAAAATAGTTAAAAAGTACTAATTATTTGATTCTTGCCTATTTTTAAAGTTCGGTAATAATGACTCAACGATTTCTTTTGCTGAGATGGTATAGCGTACGCCAGAGAACATCACCGATGCATTCTCATCTATTCCTGTTATGCCCGTTAAAGTCCACCCTTCACCTCGCTCTGGGCAGTAAACCTTTGTCGTTGGGGGGATAACGCTGAACTCTTGACTCATTTAATTCTCCAAAAATGCTAAATTATAAAGCAATGCAAGCGGTCATAATATTGAAAGGTGTATTTGCTGCAATAAGTGCTACCATGGCGGCAGATACTTAGACCCGAGCATTTTATGGAATTTGAAACACCAAGGCTAGTCATCAGGCCCATAAGGCACAAAGATAATCCGCAATTGTTAGCGCTACTTAATTTACCGCAGGTAAAAGCGTATAACGATTACGGCGACAACCTCACAGAAGTAGACCTTAAATGCATGATCCAGATGGATATTGAGCGTCAATATGAAGGTAGAGGTGGCCGTTTTTGCCTCGTTTGTAGAAGCACTAAAGCGGTGATTGGTTGTATTGGCTTTTATCACAAAGGCGGTGACGTTGAGGGTCTATATATAGGTTATGAGTTAACGCCAAGTTATTGGGGGAAAGGCCTGATGTCTGAGGCATTATGTTGTCTATTTGCAAATAAAAGCCAGATTGCATTTAAGCTCAGTGTTATATTGGCGCACGTATCGGCTGATAATCAACGTTCATTAAACCTACTCATACGCCTAGGGTTTAGCGCTATCGGAAATAATCTTTACAAAATTGAGTTGTAAAAAGGGCAACTTAATCGTTGCCCAAGTATGAATTTGAAAGAGAGTTACGACAGCGCTCTAATTCTTTCGTCTAGTGGCGGGTGAGAAGCAAAGAAGTCTGCAATAGACTTGCCTGAAGCAATACCAAAAGCCATCATTGAGCCTTCTAATTGCGATTCATGGTTGTGCTTCAAACGCTCTAGTGCTGAACGCATTTTCTGCGCGCCGACTAAATCCGCTGCACCTTTATCTGCTGCGAATTCGCGTTTACGACTAAAGTAAGCGACAACAATAGAAGCCAAAATACCAAAGAGGATCTGGAATATCATATCAAAAATAAAATATGTCCAGCTTCCACCTGACTCTTCTTCATCGCCATTCAAGAAGTTATCAACAATACCCGCCAATACTTTAGCGAAGAATATAACAAAGGTATTTACAACACCTTGGATCAAGGTAAGTGTAACCATGTCGCCATTTGCAACGTGCGACACTTCGTGCGCAAGAACTGCCTCTGCTTGGTCTTGATTCATGTTGTGGAGTAGGCCAGTACTCACAGCAACTAAGCTGTTATTTTTACTCGGCCCGGTTGCGAACGCATTCATTTCAGGGCTGTCGTAAATCGCAACTTCTGGCATCGCAATTCCTGCTTTTTTAGCTTGCTCTGCGACAGTAGAAACTAACCAATGTTCAGTTTCGTTTCGTGGTTGCTCAATAACATAGGCACCTGTTGATTTCTTTGCAATCCACTTCGACATGTAAAGAGAGATAAAAGAACCACCGAATCCAAATACGGCAGCAATAACCATAATGCCTGTATAGCTTCGGCTAGAAATACCAAACACAGACATTAAGATAGATAATACAATTCCTAACACAAGCATCACTGCTAAGTTAGTGATAAGGAATAAGATGACGCGTTTCATTTTGACCTCGTTAGACAAAAATAAGGAACTAAGTAACTTTTCCCAAGCACTTGCTTATTACACTAGTCCTAGATGCTTTATATGGTCAGAAGTTCAAAAGCACAAGTAAATTCGTATGAATATTCAATAAAGAACACATCATACAACTTATTGGTTAACCAGTTTCAACTTCTGAGATAGAGAATGCAGCATCTGGTCAACAGAACTATGATCATTGCTTAACCCTTCTAATAAGGTCATAAAGTAGCAATCCATCATAACGGTGGCTTTCAACTCATTGTATTCCTGCTCACTGAATAACAAGTGTTTGAACAAATTGAGTTGCCCCTTAAAGAATTCGCTATGCCAAATAATCCCACAAAGCAGCTCTTTACTGAAATCTCTATTGCTAAGATAAAAAGCAAATAAATACTTTGCATAGTGGCGTAACTTTAAGCTAGCACTATGCTGCTCATCTGATGTTTTTGCTTCATTAATTAATTCATCTATTTGGTTATGCATTGCTACTTTGAGCATGTCGAGCTTAGTGGGGAAATGAGAGAAAACTGTTCCCGTCGCCACGTTTGCCGCTTGGGCTATTTGCCGAGTAGTAGTGTTTTCAAAACCATTGTCTTGAAAAAGTTGCCAACTGACTCTGAGAATTCTATTGTACGTAATTTCTCTTTTTTTCATATGGTTACCTTTTTATTTGCGAAGAGAGTGTAGCACAATTCCAGATTTTTTAAGAGATAAAGTTTGCAATTAATGAGCGTGCTCACTAATATAATTGAGCGCGCTCATTAAATTTCAATAGGAGTTTTTATGCAATATTTGAGCTTATTCATTGGGTACATTTTGTTCATCCCGTTTATCTTTTTTTACAGCTATATTCTCGGCCCAGTTCTA
This sequence comes from Pseudoalteromonas piscicida, assembly GCF_002208135.1. Classification (NCBI taxonomy): domain Bacteria; kingdom Pseudomonadati; phylum Pseudomonadota; class Gammaproteobacteria; order Alteromonadales; family Pseudoalteromonadaceae; genus Pseudoalteromonas; species Pseudoalteromonas piscicida. Next base: position 1,796,434 of record NZ_CP021646.1, on the reverse strand, counting down.
AAAATGGTGCTAGTCCCAGGTGGACTAGCGGTATTGTGCTTAATAATGGGGCCTAAGACGTTTGCCTCTCACTTTAAGCGTGCTAAAGCATTGAGTATTGAGGAATTGGTGGTGTCGAAATAACTTAGGGGACCATCGCGTGATAATTGCAATAAGTTGATTCTTCGCATTAAAGACGAACTCAGGTATAATGCCCGCAGCTAAGGTGTGAAGGACCTTAGCCCTGTATCGTTCAAAATTAGTCGAGGAATTATTATGACCGTTGGCATCATTATGGGCTCAAAATCAGACTGGCCTACAATGCAACATGCAGCTGAAATGTTAGATAAATTTGGTATTGATTATGAAACTAAAGTGGTTTCAGCTCACCGTACTCCACAGCTTTTAGCGGATTATGCTTCGACAGCGGCAGAGCGTGGGATCAAAGTTATCATTGCCGGTGCTGGCGGTGCTGCACACCTACCGGGTATGGCGGCAGCATTCACAAGTCTGCCTGTACTTGGCGTTCCAGTAAAATCAAAAACGCTTAATGGCGTGGATTCATTGCTTTCAATTTGCCAAATGCCTAAAGGTGTTGCGGTAGGAACGTTAGCAATTGGCGACGCCGGTGCTGCAAACGCTGGTTTGCTAGCAGCTCAAATTTTAGGTTGTCAGCAGCCAGAGATTTTTGCAAAAGTCGAAGCGTTCAGAAAAGAACAAACAGAAACTGTACTAGCTAATCCAGATCCTGCGAAATAACATGAATATTCTTGTTTTAGGGGCGGGACAATTAGCCCGTATGATGAGTTTATCCTCAACTCATCTAGATATAAAAGTGTTGGCTTATGATGTTGGCAGCCAAACGGTAATAAACCCCGTTACCTTTGCAACAACACCAGAGTCATTACAGCAAGCCATTGACAATGCTGACGCCATCACTGCCGAATTTGAACATATTCCTCATGATGTTTTAGCGCTTTGCCAACAAAGCGGTAAGTTCTACCCTGGCGCAGAAGCGATAGCCACCGGCGGTGACCGCGCGAAAGAAAAAGCACTACTAGATAAAACATCTGTGCCTTGTGCTCCGTTCAAAATCATTACGGATAAAGCACATTTTCTCACAGCTATTGATGAATTAGGTATGCCGTTGGTCGTTAAAACCTGTCAGGCTGGCTATGATGGTAAAGGGCAATGGCGAGTAAAATCAGAGTCTGAAATAGACAGTACTTGGGCCGAAATGTCCGAGTTTTTGCAAGCCGGCACTGAGGCACAGCCTCACTCTATCGTCGCTGAAAAAATGATACCGTTTGACCGTGAGGTGTCGATTATTGGTGTGCGCGCTAAAAATGGCGACTGTAAAATTTATCCGTTGACTGAAAACCAGCACACAAATGGTGTACTGACCCTATCAATTGCGGGTAAAGAGAAAGCCAATATTCAAGCGCAAGCGGAAGATGCATTTGCAAAACTCGCGAATGCACTCGATTATGTTGGTGTCCTTGCTATTGAGTTTTTCGATGTTGAAGGTCAACTACTGGTTAATGAAATAGCGCCTAGGGTACATAACTCAGGACATTGGTCTCAACAAGGCGCCCACGTGAGCCAGTTTGAAAACCATATCCGTGCCGTTGCTGGCTTACCGATTGGTGATACAAACCTGCTTCGCCCAACCGCAATGATTAATGTTTTAGGGCAAAGTCACATTCCATCACAAGTTCTAGCTGTGTCAGGAACAACCAGTCATTGGTACGGCAAAGATGCGAAACCGGGGAGAAAAATGGGCCATATTAATGTTTCAGCTGACTCACTTCATAAGCTAGGCGAAGCACTGGCAGAGCTCGCTGACATCTTGCCCGAAGCAGACTACCCAGGGGTGATGGAAACTGCTCAGCAATTAATTTTGAATTAGTACTACTGTTTTTAGCGAAAAAGGTCCATTGTTAACTAAAAACCTAAGCTTATGATAACTATTGAGTTAACTCATTCTTTATAACAGAGCTCAGGGTAGATATAAAAAATTTAATTTTTTACTGTTATTTTTGGAACTCTTTTCTGATAGCGCGGTCTACTATTGTGAGGCGCGGATAGGCCTCATTTCATACTCGTTGTCCATCAACGACTATGTGAGCGCAGAGAGTATTTGGCCAGCATCCCTATGCTGGCCTTTTTTTGTCCCACCCATCGTGCTTTTAATCTTAAATCTGTCGAAATTCCGCTGGCTTTCTGCTTAAATTAGGAAAATTTAACTATTATAAGAAAGTCACATGTTGAAACTCTCTCTTATCTCGATGGCAGTTGCTTCAGGTTTACTCCTCTCGGGTTGTCAAACCACTGAAGTAAACTCGCAATCACAACAAGCTGAATCCAATTCACCAGTCCCACAAGTCGTTGCTACCCCCGTTGATTTCGGTGGTGAGCAAATCACCTTAAAACAAGCAATGGCGCATCCCGATTGGCTGGGAAGACAACCAGAAGGCGCATACTGGGGAGCTGATAGCAAAACCGTTTTCTATAAGCGTAAGCAAGCTGGTTCAGAGTTAAGAGATCTATTTAAAGTCAGTAGCGCACAAACAAGCGAAGCGGTTTCGCTGTCAGATTTGCACGCTGTTGGTGCTGCAAACGCGATTTATAATAAAGCGCGGACGCTACAATCTTATGAGTTTAAAGGCAACATCTTCATTAAAGACCTGAAGTCTGGTGCCATAACACAAGTGACTCATTCTTCAAACTATGAGTATGCTCCGCAATTCTTAAGTGATAACCGATTAGCTTACCGTTCAGGCAACACGCTGTTTGCGTTCGATGTAGCCACTGGCTTAACGAAAGAACTGGTAAAGTTACATTTAGCGGATAAGCCTGAAGGGGTGAAAGAGCCAAATGGATATATCGCTGAGCAGCAACACAAACTGATTCAATTCGTCGCGCTAACGCACAAAAACAGCAAAGATCGAGAAGCGAGAAATCAAGAGATAGAAGCGAATAACGCAAGCATCCAAGATAATCAGTTTTATCTTGGTAAAGGAAAAACGCTTATCTCAGTTAGCTTAGCACCTACTGGTGACAAGTTAATCGCCGTGGTCACCGATGATAAACCAAGTCGTTCTGACTCTGACATCATGCCTAACTACGTGAGTCAAAACGGTGACATTGATCCGGTAAAAGCTCGCCGTCGTGTTGCAGACACTAAACCAATGAGTTCTGATATTATTTTCATTGATTTAGCAAAATCAGAGCAAGTCACGCTGAGCTATGATACTTTACCTGGCTTTGATGAAGACGTACTTGCCGATGTAAAACGCGAAAATGCAAAAGCAAAAGGTGAATCATATCAGAGTGAAAAAGCACCTCGCGACATCAATCTAATCGACACATGGGGCTGGAGTCAATCCGCTATCCAATGGAATAGTGACGGTTCTCAGGTTGCAGTCATGCTCGGCGCTTGGGATAATAAAGACAGATGGTTAGCGACCGTTGATTTTGATAAACAACAACTCGTTTCTCAGCACCGTCTGCACGACGATGCATGGATCAATTATACCTACAATGATTTTGGTTGGTTAAACAACCAAGACGCTTTGTATTATCTTTCAGAGCAAACTGGATATAGTCAGCTTTATGTTAAGCCGCTTAACGGTAAGGCAAAAGCAATGACTTCAGGGAAGTTTGTGGTATCTGAACCAACCTTAACCCACGATAGTCAATTTGTTTATTACAAGGCAAATAAAGACCATCCGGGTTTATACGAAATTTATCGCGTCAATTTAGAAAGCGGCAAAGACGAGCAAATAACTGATTTAGATGGCCTGACTGACTATCAGTTAAGCCCAGATGAGCAAAAGCTGCTATTAACTCACTCAAAGATTATGATGCCACCTGAGCTTTATGTTGCAGATGCAGCGCCAAAAGCTGCAGTGTCACGACTGACTAATACGGTCTCTGATGCGTTTTTAAATAAGAAGCTGATTGCGCCTAAGATTGTTGCCGTTCCTTCAAGCCATCAAGGTGAGCCGGTGTACGCAAAAGTATATTACCCGGCAGATTATCAAGAAGGCGAAACAGGTAAAAACCGTAAGGCTGTGATCTTTAACCATGGTGCAGGTTATTTGCAGAACTCACATATGGGCTGGTCTAACTACTTTAGAGAGTTTATGTTCCATTCACTTCTCGCGAGCGAAGGCTATGTCGTCATGGACATGGACTATCGCGGCTCGAAGGGCTACGGCCGAGATTGGAGAACGGCAATCTATCGTCATATGGGTAAACCAGAAATCGAAGATTTGGCGGACGGTGTTGAGTGGATGGTGAACAACGCTAATGTTGACCGCGGAGCTGTAGGTACTTACGGTGGTTCGTACGGCGGCTTTATGACATTTATGGCGCTATTTACTCAGCCTGATCTATTCCAAGCAGGCGCGGCTTTACGTCCGGTCACCGATTGGGCTTATTACAACGACCCGTACACCTCAAATATTCTTAATCGCCCAGATGTAGACCCAATTGCATACAAACGCAGTTCGCCTATCTATCATGCTGAAGGTTTAAAGAACAAGCTTTTGATCAATGCGCCTATGGTTGATGATAACGTGTTTTTCCAAGATGTTGTACGCTTGGTGCAACGCCTGATTGAGCTAGAAAAGGAAGACTTTGAAACGGCAATTTATCCGGTTGAACCCCATGGCTTTAGACAACCATCAAGTTGGTTGGATGAATACCGTCGTATATACAAGCTGTTTAAAGAAAACTTGTAATTAAATGAGTGGATAAAAAGCCAGCTTAAGCTGGCTTTTTTCTTTTATAAAATAAATAGATAACAGCTAAAATTACACCACCAACTGCACCAAATAAATGTGCTTCAATGGCGACTCTCGAGTCTATCAGCTTAGCTACATCTGCGCTTGCACCCGCATATTGCTCCCAACACACCTTTGCCCACACACCAATAAACAACAGATATCCAGTTGTTAGCTTCCGCTTAATATCTTCTAGCGCTCCCCAGACGATAAGCCCATGTAATAAGCCGCTCAAACCTGTATATACAACAATGTTTGTGGCAAATAGCAAGATCATCAGCCCAGTAAACAGGCCAAGAAAAATCACATTCAGCCAATATTTTCTTAGTCTTGTATATTCGGCATGTAATAACCAAATAAATAAGATACCAAGCAGGTTTAGGATCAGGTGATACCAATTGCTATGGGTAAACTGGCCGCTCAAAATACGCCATAATTCCCCCTCAGCAATTGCATTTCTGTCAAAATCTAAGTATGGGCCAAGCCCGAACAACATTAGTATTGTTGACAATATCGCCAAAGACATAGGGCCAATGAGGTATTCTTTGTTAGTTGGAAGTTCAAACATACGATTTCACGTTATTATTTTTGCATATTGTGCCTAATTGCTTTTATGATGCCAAATATAAGACGTAAGCAAAGTGGGTATTATGAAACATACACTTGCATCACTAGCCGTGATTGCCGCATTCAGCTTTTCAACCAACACCTTAGCTGAGCAACAAAAAACCGAAATTAGAGAGCCGGAAGCCGCAACGGGTTTTCAATCTAAAGAAGCACGCACTGCAGAAAAGTATATGGTCGTTGCTGCCAACCCCTATGCGAGTAAAGCAGGTCAATTGATGCTTTCAAAAGGGGGAAGTGCGGTTGATGCTATGATAGCGACTCAACTTGTGCTTACTTTGGTTGAACCGCAATCTTCAGGTGTAGGTGGCGGGGCATTTATCCTGCACTACAACAAAAAAAACAATGAATTAATTAGTTTTGATGGTAGAGAAACTGCACCAAAGCTTGCAGGTCCCGATCTATTTTTAGATGATACTGGCAATGCGGTTAGGTGGATTGAGGCTGTGGTGGGTGGTCGCTCTGTTGGCGTGCCAGGCATTCTGCACGCGTTTAAATCAGCACATGATAAATACGGTAAACTGCCATGGCAGGAATTGTTTAAGCCGGCTATTGATTTAGCTCGAGACGGATTTATTGTCTCTCCACGCTTGAATATGCTACTTGAGAAAAAGCTTAATCCTGGTTTAACAAAGCTCAGCCCTGCAAAAGAATATTTCTATCCAGACGGTAAAGCACTACAACCCGGGACCCTTAAAAAGAATCAGCCTTTGGCAAACCTTTACTACAAGGTAGCGACACAAGGGATCCAAGCCTTTTATGAAGGACAGAATGCGACCCAATTGGTGGAGGCTGTGCAAAAGTCTGAAATCGCGCCTGGCAAATTGGCACTGAGCGACTTAGAACATTATAAAAGCAAAGCCCGAGCAGCTATCTGTACTGAATATCGTGCGTACAAAGTTTGCTCTATGGCGCCACCTAGCAGTGGCGGTATTGCCGTATTACAAATGATGAAGCTGTTGGAACCCTATGACCTTAGTAAATATAAAGCAAATGACCCAGAAGCCTTGCACCTCTTTACTCAAGCATCTCGCCTAGCGTTTGCCGATAGAGATTTTTATGTAGCCGATCCTGACTTTGTTGAAGTGCCAGCAAAAGCATTGCTTAACGAACAATATTTACTTAGCCGCAGCAAACTTATCGGCGAGATGGATAATCATGACTTCCCAGTAGGCGATCCAACTTCGGGTGCACTCGCGTACGCCATGGATGATAGTTATGAATTACCCTCGACCAGCCATGTGTCGATTGTGGATGCAGATGGTAATGCCGTTTCAATGACAAGCTCAATTGAAATGGCATTTGGCTCAACGGTAATGGTTAACGGATATTTACTCAATAACCAATTAACCGACTTTGCGCTTTCTCCAAAGGTAGGAGATAAATGGGTCGCAAATCGAGTAGAAGCAAACAAACGCCCGCGAAGTTCGATGGCACCCGTAATGGTGTTTAACAAAGACGGCTCGCTTAAATTAATCGTCGGCTCACCTGGCGGCAGTCGTATTATCAACTACGTTGCTCAAACCTTAATTGGTGTACTTGACTGGGGGTTATCTCCACAGGCAGCCATTGATTTACCAAAAATCACCAATCGCAATAAGTACACAACGCTTGAAAAAGGCACTGAGTTGACAAAACAAGCGCCTTATTTTGAAAAAAAAGGTCATGAAGTACAGATCCGTGACTTAAACTCAGGTCTGCATGCCATTGAGGTACGCGGTACGCATTTAATTGGTGGTGCAGATCCAAGAAGAGAAGGTGTTGCACTCGGCGAAAGCAGCGAATAAGCCGTGGTTTCTTAAGTGCTTTTAGGCTATAATTTGGCGTTCCAGAAAAATTCGTTTAGCGTGCTCTGGAACACGTTAATAATGGTCTGATGAGCACTAAATTCATTGTAATTTAATCCTTTTCGACAATAATGAACCCTTAGACTAAAAAATTAGTGTCAAGCTTGTAAATATGACTAAACAAACCGATCCAAATTATCTCTACATTCCCTATTCAGGTCCTACGCTATTAGAAACGCCTCTGCTGAACAAAGGGAGTGCATTCTCTCAACACGAGCGTGAAAATTTCAACCTAGCAGGACTGCTTCCTCCTCGTTATGAGACGATTGAAGAGCAAGTTGAGCGTTGTTATCAGCAATATTCGAGCTTTAGCGACAACCTAAACAAGCACATTTACCTTCGTGCTATTCAGGACAATAACGAGACGCTTTACTACCGCTTAGTACGCGATCATTTGGAAGAAATGATGCCAATCATCTACACCCCGACAGTGGGTGATGCATGTGAGAAGTTTTCTGATATCTATCGCAGCTCTCGTGGTTTGTTTATTTCATATGAAGATCGCTATCAAATCGACGATATCCTACGAAATGCCACTAAAGGCAAAGTAAAAGTCATCGTCGTTACAGATGGTGAACGTATTTTAGGTCTTGGCGACCAAGGTATTGGTGGTATGGGTATTCCTATCGGTAAGCTGGCACTTTACACCGTATGTGGCGGGATCAGCCCAGCTTACACACTGCCTGTGATGCTTGATGTAGGTACAAACAACGAAAAGCTACTCAATGACCCAATGTACATGGGCGCAAGGCACCCTCGTATCGGACAAGATGAATATGACGAATTCTTAGATCTGTTCATTACAGCAGTAAAACGCCGTTGGCCTAATGTATTGTTGCAGTTTGAAGATTTCGCACAACCTAACGCAATGCCACTATTGAAGCGTTATCGCAACGAGATCTGCAGCTTTAACGACGATATCCAAGGAACCGCAGCGGTCACTGCTGGTTCGCTACTAGCCGCTTGCCGTGTAAAAGGGGCGAAGCTCTCTGAGCAAAGAGTGGTGTTTGTTGGTGCAGGTTCTGCTGGCTGCGGTATTGCTGAGCAAATTATTAGTCAAATGATTTCTGAAGGGATAACCGACGAGCAAGCAAGAAGCCAAGTATTTATGGTGGACCGTTTTGGACTTTTGACAGAGGGAATGGAAGGGTTAAGAGATTTCCAAGAAGCGCTAGTTCAACAACAAGCAAACCTTGTAGATTGGACATACAGTGGTGAATTTGCATCCTTATTAGATGTGATGCACTGTGCAAAACCAGACATCTTAATTGGTGTATCTGGTCAAGCAGGTCTATTCACTGAACAAGTGATCCGCGCAATGCATGCTGGATGCGAGCAGCCGATTATTTTCCCTTTAAGTAATCCTTCACGGCAAGTTGAAGCTCATCCAAAAGATGTGATTGAATGGACTGATGGTCAAGCGATTGTCGCTACAGGCAGCCCATTTGAACCTGTAGTACATGGTGAGCAGACAATCATCATACCTCAATGTAATAACAGTTATATCTTCCCAGGTATTGGCCTTGGTGTACTTGCAGCTAAAGCAAATCGTATTACAGATAGCATGTTGATGGTATCGAGCGAAATGCTTGCTGAGTCATCACCACGTGCTAATACGGGCAAAGGTAGCTTATTACCAGCACTAACTGAAATTGAGCCGTTGAGTAAGCGAATTGCTTTTGCAGTTGCTAAAAAAGCAATGGAAGAGGGCGTTGCGCTTGAAATGGAAGACGACGCAATTTGGGCAGCGATAGAGAAAAACTATTGGCTCCCTAAGTATAGAAATTACAAACGCTGTAGCGTCTAATTGCTTTTATTTAGCTAAAACAGACATCGCCGCCATTTCACATTGGCGGCGATTTTGTTTATTAATCACGCACAAGTCTAAATTTGAGAGTACTACATAGACTTCTCAAAGTGACAACTTCCTATTTTGTTAAAGTTTGTTATCCTGAAATCCAATTCAGTAGTTGTTAATTGAAATATGCTTGAATATACGGGTATCACATTTTAGGAGCAAAAGATGCGAATTTTAACTGGCTTACTGGCATTATGTTTATCTGGATTTAGCTTTGCAGGCGCATTGCCTGACTCTCCGCATTTATATGTTAAAGGCACTTCATTTATTCAAGTACAACCCGATACTGCGACCATCCGTGTTGCCATAACCGAAAAGCAAAAGTCGCTACCCACGGCAAAAGAAAACGTCGACAAAATCATGGCGAAAGCCATCGAAATCGCTAAACGCTTCGATATTAAAGAAGATGATATTCATGCAGAACAGCTGAATGTTCACAGACAGACCCGCTACAACCGTGAATCAAACGAAGAAGAGTTTGATGGTTTTCGCGTAAGCCGTAGCCTGACGGTGAAGCTCAAAGATATTAAAAAGTACCCTGAGTTACTTCAAGAGTTTGTAGACAGCGGCATCAACCAGTTCAATAACACTGAGTTTGGTGTTGAAAATGAAGGCAAGTACCTGCAAAGCCTCAAGAAAGCCGCCATCAAAGATGCAAAGAAAGCAGCAAAAGAGCTAGCAGGCGACTTTGATGTTGAATTGGCAAAGCTGTACTCCGTTTCATTCCAACCAATGCAAACGCCAGTTCAACCGTACGTACGATCTGCTGCAATGGCGATGGAAGCAGATCAAGGCGCTTACAAAAATGCGTATAATACAGGTGCAATTACATTGAACGCGGAAGTTTACGCCGTTTACTTAATTGAGTAATACTGGCTGTGAACTAATTAAACTTATACACTAAGCCCTCCATTGGAGGGCTTTTTTATGATCACCGGTTTATATGCCGCATTACTGGCACTAATCTATATTAAACTCAGTTTTAACATAATATCACTCAGACATAGACACAAAGTATCGCTAGGAGATGGCGGTATCGATGCGCTACAAAGTGCAATACGGATCCACGGCAACTTTATCGAGTACACACCATTCGTACTGTTAATGATGTTGTTACTCGAAACTCAACAAATCAACCCTTATCTACTTCATGGTTTTGGCATTGCCTTTTTGTTTTCTCGGGTTGCGCACTATGTTGCACTCGATAAAACTAACTTTTCATTCAGAAAAGTGGCGATGGCAACAACATATGGAGTGATACTTATTTTAGCGTCATTCAACCTCGTGTATTACTTTATCTGACTATGACAAAACACAAAATTCTGGTAACGGGTTTACCACGAACAGGCACGACAAGCCTGTGTATTGCTGCATTAGGTGCTGGATACAAAACAGCACATACTGCATACACTAGGCAAGCATTAGACAGCGCCGAATTGCTTGCCGATACCCCCGTTTTTGCTGACTATGAAAAATTATATGCTTTATATCCTGAAGCTAAAATAGTCCATTTGACACGAGATTTTGAGCAATGGCTTCCCTCAATTAAGCGTTTGATGAAGGCAATGAAAGAAAACTTACTGTCACAAAGAGGGGGCTTTAACGATACCATCAAGCGTTGTTATTTGGAAACTTTCCCTGATTTTGACAAATATTTTGAAGATGATGATTATTGGCAGGCTTGTTATAGCAAGCATTATAATAGGGTGCTTAGCTTTGCAAAAATGAATCATATTCCTTTTATTACAGTAAATCTAACCGCTACTGATGTCGAGCAAGCTCTGGCAGAATTTATAGACGTGGATCGGGACAAAGTGGCTATCCCACATGTCAATATCGGCGGTAAAATAACTGCATGGAAGTGGTTTTCACACCCCAATAAAGTGGAATCGACGCGTAATGGTAAAGCAGATAAAGACACGGCGCTCTTTAGCATTCAAGTTCGCTCAAGCGCGTGAGTTTGTTATACTCAACACAAGCTGTATATACAAGATAGAATTATGTTTGAATTAAAATACCATACACCTTTTAGCTGGACTGAAAAAGTCCTAGCCGACTTTGATACCTTTCTTCAGGATCACGCCGCAGCAGAAAAAAAGGCAGCTGGAATGGCGATGGCAATGCTTGGTCATTATCCAGATAGGATCAAACTAGTAAAAGCAATGGCTGATCTCGCAATAGAAGAAATGATCCATTTTAAACAGGTACTTAAGATTTTAACCGAACGTGGTACGCTACTAGGGAACGATCAAAAAGACCCCTATATAAAGCAAATGCGCGCATTGTTTCGCCAGGGCACAGATGAATATTTAATTGATAGATTGCTGATTGGTGCAGTAATTGAGGCTAGGGGCCATGAGCGCTTTTCTTTAGTTGCAGAAGCGCTTCCTGAAGGCAAAGAGAAAGACTTTTATGTTGCAATTGCCAAATCAGAAGAGAAACACAAAAACCTATTTGTGGAACTTGGCTACGAGTATTTCGACAAGTTAATTATAGACAAACGCCTAGAAGAAATTCTCATAGCAGAAGCGGATATTTGTAAGCGCATTCCATTTAGCGCGGCGCTCCATTAGTACGAAACAACTGAAACTAAATAATAACAACAAGGAAGTAAATTATGAAATTAAAGACATTTTTATGTTTAACTTGCCTCCTAACGACAAATTTTGCTTCAAGTAGTGAGAGGTTTAGTGCGCAGGATGCTTGGAAAGAACTCGATCATAACTTGCAAACCCATTACGCGTACCTAGAGGACTTTAAAGGTTATCAGCAAACCCGGCAACTATTTGAGAATAAGTTAAACAGTTTAGATTCAAAACAAGCCTTTATTGATCTTAGCCAAGCATATTTACGCCATTTCACAGATCCGCATCTCAATCTTGGTCCATTAAATGAAGAGGATTACAGTGTATATCCGACAGGTGCAGATATGTATGTCGAATTTAACGATAACAGCGCACTTATTATTGACGTCAAACGTAACAGCGATGCAGACGTTAAAGGACTAAAACCCGGAGATAAAGTGACAAGGATCGATGGCAATACAATACCTCAAGCTATCCAAGACGTAATGCAGGTGCCATTGAATCAATTGAATAAGGCTCAGAAGAGTTATGCACTGAATGTTGCGTTAGGGGGTAAACGCTATCAAAAGCGTAAAATTGAATTTATACGGGATACAAAGTTAGTCACTGTCGAACTTGCCGCAAGTTATGATGCAATTAATGCGCTACGTAAGGTGCCTAAAGTATCCTATGAAAAAATAGATGAATTTGGTCATATTCGATTTAACAACGCCATGGGTAACGCCCAAACCGTTGATGAGTTTAAAGCAGCATTAGAGTCAATAGGAGAAGTAAAAGGTTATATTATTGACCTTAGAAATACCCCCAGCGGCGGAAACACGGGTGTCGCAGAACCCATACTTGGACATTTTACTGATGTGGAAAGCGTTTATCAAAAGTACCGTACGCAAACGGGAACTGTGCCATTTCAAAATGCAGAGTTAAAAGATGCGCTAACTAAACCAGCACAGCCACAGATTAAGGTACCGTATGTGATACTTGCTGGGCGATGGACTGGCAGTATTGGAGAAGGCATGACAATTGGCTTTGATGCATTGGGTTCTGAAGCAGTAATCGGCGCACCAATGGCTGATTTGCTTGGCGGCATCAAACGTCTCAATCTTGATGAAAGTGACGCTTGGGTTGAAGTTGGGTTTGAACGTTTGTATCACGTAAATGGTAGTTTTCGTGAAGACTTCGAGCCAAACATACTCGTAGCTGGCGACATGGATGAAGATGGTAAAGACGTTGCGTTGGGAACAGCAGTGTCAGTTTTATACCTAAAAACGACGAAGTAGGTTAAAAAGCAACCAATAATAAAAGGTCAAAAAATTTTGGTTGTACAAGAAGGCTAAGATAATCTCTTTTAATTTATCTAATTTAACATAATATAAAACATAAGTTTACCGATTGTCTGGACAGTAGAAGTGGTGCGGTTTTAACATGCTATTTACCCGCAAATTGACGGGGGAAAAATGCTGCCTAAGCAACACTTTTCCGCCAAATTTTTGCCGCCTCTTCATCACCGCGACTTTCAGCCTTGTGAGCTTGAATAATTGCCATAGTTTCAAGGGGTTCGGGGTGGTCTCCCACCAACAGTATCTTCAAGCAAGTTAATTCCGAAAACTCACTTTTGCCTGTTCTTACCGAGCTAACGTTCTGTGTGGTTATACATAGCAGTTTCGCTGCCATGTAGTCGGAGTCAACATCTATCGCGGTTTTGAACCAATCAAGCAGCTCGATTGAGTTGGTTATTTTCATCAGTTTTCTCGTCATCAATAAAATCCCTGTATTTGATTGTAGCCCTATGCAAACGAACTTTCATTAGTCCAATGGCGTTTGCATATGCAAATGCATTTGTATAAATTCAGCTTCGTTAACCAGTTTCTCAACTGATAACAATCCCTTCGGCGTGACTGCTGTATGGCCATACAGTAGTCACATTTTTCTTAAGCCGAAGTGAACAAGGACTTTTTAGCCGAGGTGATAACCATGCAAACAACCCTAATTACAGATTCAAATCATTGGGCGCGACAGTTAAAAATCGTTCGTGCGCTTAAGTCGAAACACTTCCCGAAAAAACCACGCCCTGAGCCTGTGGCCGAGCCAATCACTGAGTATACGGATATGAGTGCATTGCATTCTGCGAGCTACTGGAACAAGCAGGGGGTGCTATGAAGTTTTCAAATACTTACTTTTCTGCGATGCGTGTGGCAATCCAGCAATGCACTTATCTTCACTCTCGCCCTGCGTATCAGTACACGGTAATGACGCTTGCAAATCATTTATGGTTTGTTGATGAGCTTCATGAACTTGGTATGCACCGCATAGCGCATAAGCTTGATGATGCGATTTGTAATGTCGTCGAAAGAAATGGGGTATGCAGATGAGTAATTCACCTTGTGAAATCTGCGGTTACGAACATGCAGACAGTTATGCAATTTACACCATGCCAATTGAGCTGTGCGACGTTGCGCAGCAAGAATACGATATTTGGCTTTGTTGCGATTGTATCGAGATGTGCGAAAAGCGTGTTTCAAAAATACGTAGCCAAAAAGAAAGCCCGCTTTCCGATGAAGAATTTGTGTTACTCAGTCGAGCCGCAATCTGTGGTTGTGATGAGTGGTTAGAAAAAGCAAGCTTAAGCATTGTTGACCAAGAGGGCTATGCAGTAACCAAAGCGCAAATTGACAAGGTGAATAAGGTGCTAGCTCGCCTTGCAAACCTTTGGGGGAAAAATGCCAATTAATATCCCCGAACATATCATTCAAGATTCAGCAGAAAGCGCCCTTAGTGGCGCTTTTTATGGTTCACCAATCCAAAAGGCCACGCCGCTTTGGTGGATAGAAGAACTCGATGCAAAAGCCCGCAAAGCGGACGCCCCGAAAGGGGTGGAAAAAGCTAGGCTTGTCAGAACCCGCAGAAGTCCGACAGGGTTAGAGAAGTCGAAAAAACAGCACGTTAGCGCAGCACAGCAAGCACACACAAGACAAAAAGCCGAAAACCTATACACGGCCGCTGTAAATCAGATGACGCCAGAGCAGCGTTTAGAGCGTCTTGGCTTGCGTGACGGTGAGCGAATGGACTATGCAACGGGCGAAATCGTGTCAAAAGCGGTGTCTTACGTTGACCCTAATCACTTTGAGTCAGCCGTTTTTGATGACACACCAAAGACCACCACACGCAAAAATGGCAAGGAAGTCACCTTTAGCCGCGATTTTACAGGCTACAAAGGCGGCAAGGTTGACTACAACAAGAGCCGTGTTCACTTCCAAACGCGCAATTGGGATAACAGCTACCGCATCGTATGCACGCAACTCACCCAAACCAGCGACGCACCGGACGCCAACACGGGCGCATTGTTCACATCGAAATTGACCAGCCGCGCAAGTGGCAAAATCATTGATAGTGGCCTCTACATGCAAGCGGTTCGCGGTGGATTTACTACGTTCGCCACCATTACATTCAACGCCACAGCACGCCGTGCGCTCAATAATTGTGAAACCACGATAGGGCAGCAAATGAGTCCATTTTTAGATGCGCTTGGCAAGATGCACAAGCGCGGATGGGTGAGCCGTAACGGTGGCGAGGGGTTCGCGGGCGATAAGGTTAAAATCGGCAATAAATCAGTCCGTGCATCAGGCGAATTTACCTACCTTAAATCTATGGGCGGGGAAAAGGTTCACACCGATGTAATGCACGAAAATGAGCGTGTCTATCAATTCGATGGAAAGCCGCAAATCATCAAGTGTGTGGGCGCAAGCGACAAGCCGATTTTCGACTACGTTTGGGTAGCGGAAGCACCGCACGAAATCATCGAAACTCGCACTTATCCGTGGGGTGAAGTTTCGTCACTCGGACACCAAAATTATCACGTTCACATGCTCATGCGTTGGAACGTCGAACACCACCATTTTCGTGAATGGGCGGCTCGCATTGAATCACTATGGGGCAAAGGTTACGTGAAGCTTGAGCGCATCAAAAACGCCAATGCCGCCGCAAAGTATCTCCTTAAAGCCGTTGGCTATATGACCAAAGGTCAAGCGGGCGACCAAGGCGAAATCAAAGGCAATCGCTACAACATCAGCAAAAGCGCTCGTGCCTTGCCATGGGAAAACTGCGCCACGCATGAGGCGCAGCACATGTATGGGTTGATCCAAGAATACATGCAAGGGCTTGAAGCCAAGCGCCAACGCAAAGCCGCAGTCGCCAACAAACTCAAAATGACTATCGGTGAGCGCGAAAAGCAAAAGGGCTTGAATAAAGGCAATTTCAGCGAAAAGCGTGCGCAATTCATAGCGAAACTCACCGAACGCATGACCGCACTTGAAGACAAGGTTAAGGGTATCGGTCGCGAAATTCACGGCAATTTTGCGCGTGGTGGCATGGCGCAATTTGCCAGTGATAACCACTTCCTAGAGTTTGTGAATTGGGCTATTGGCGTGCGCGGTTGGAGGCTAAAAACGGCCTTTGGCAAGTGTGCCGATACCAGCGAAATCGAACAAACAAGACAAGACGAGTCAGCCATCAATCAATGGCTCATTCAAACACAGCAAGCAGTGAACAATTCCATTGATTCACTGTGTAATTGGTACGACAGATTTGAACGTGTGCAACCCCATGAAGCGTTGGCATATAACGAGCTGTCACTGGTGACGGGGAATGTATATGGCTTCAATGAGTAGAAACCAACGTTATGAACAAGCCCGCAAAGCAAAGGGCGAAAAAAAGGTAACCATGTGGATACCAGAAAACGCAGAAGTTGAGGTTCGGCAAATGTGCGAGTTCTTATGTGAAAACCCGCACCATGTGCCGTATATGGCTCGTAGCTTAGTTACGGGCAAATTCAAAAAAGCAGTTTAACAAGGAACAGCCATGCAAAACAAAATCGAAGCTATTAAAGACATGCTAGACGAGGCCAAGCGCCTACCCGCGATTAAGGCCGCTGCCAAAATCGCGGCCGCAGAGAAGGCGCTTGAAAAAGCGCTCAGTCTCATTTCAGAAGTTGCCCACCGCATTGAAGTATTGGAGGGGGTAACAGGCGTGGGGGTCACTATGAGTAAATCCGCCAATCCCGATTTAGGCCATATCCAGTGTGATGGATGTAGCGGCATGGCTGCAATTCGAAGACAACGAACAGGCAAACAATACCTGTATCTACACTGCCCAAATTGCGGCATGGACAAGCGAAGCGGCCACCTCATTCAAGCGAAATGGGAAAAGGCCATTAAGGGCGAAGTGAGCGAAACACTCGCTACTGAAGTGCCAACCAATCAACCCGTAATAACACATAAACCAGCGGCCAACGAATGGACGCCAACCACAACCGAAACGGAGCAAAATCACGATGACCAACAAAGCGAAGCAGAGCGAAACAACAAACGAATTGGAAGCGAATCAGAGCGAAAGCGAGATGACAGCGGAACAAATTGGGGCGCAATCGGGCGCGGTGTCTTTGCAGGACTCTGCGCAGTTGCAGGAATTCGAGTACTCGCATCTAGCTAGTTATACAGGCGACAATGCCGAACTTGATCAGCAAGGCGAAAGCACCGAGGTCACAGAATCTGAGGTTATGACAGACGATGACATGGCGGGATTTGCTGCGCTTGGTGTTGACCAGCTAGCGAATTTTGTTGAGTCGAGTTTCGATGCGCCTGTGACCATCGACCACGACACACGCGAAGTAATAGCAGCGCGTGCTTTGCCTGTGATTAAAAAGCACTGCAAGGGCGGAAAAATGCCGCCTTGGCTTGCGAAATACGGTGAAGAAATTCAACTCGGTGTCGTGCTGGCAACCACTGCCTTTTCGCTATTCTCTCAAGTGAAAAAGTACGAATCACTGAATACGCCTAAAGCGGAAGTTAAGGAGGCGCAAGTTGGCAATTAACGATGATAACTCACTGAAAGCCAAACACGTATGTGTACTGGCTGGCACGGGCGGCGGCAAATCAGCCGCCATCAAGCTGATGGGCATGATCGGCAAGCACGCGGCCATTTTTGATTTGTACGGCGAATATAAATTTGATGGCCGTAGTAAGTCGCCTTTTAACGGGTTGGGTGGTCGACCTATTTACCGCTTTAATTCGCGCAAGGCATTCGCTAAAAATTTCATTGATGCGTGGTCAAGTGGTAAGGCGTTTGTGGTTGCGTATTGCCCTGAGTTCCCAGTGACGTTAAAAGGCGCTGAACTCAAAGAAGCCAGAAAGCGAGAGCTGGAATGGTTCGCACAACTCATGTGGAACGCATCGGACGGGAATCGCGAGCTTGATGTGGTCATTGAAGAACTGGCCAAGCTAACTGATTCAGTGGGTAAAGATGACACAATTGTGGGCGAGCTGGCAACGGGTGGCCGTAAGTTCGGCATTGTGCTTCACACTGTTTTTCAGCGCAGTCAGGAAGTGCCAAAAACCATTTGGAGTAACAGCCCACGAAAAGTACTAGGGGCACAAGAAGTAGAAGCGGACGCCAAGCGAATGGCTACCGAATTTTCTACCGAAATGGCGAACGTAATTCGCATTAGTGTGTTGAACGGACAATACGAAGAAAAGCGCCTTTACTATCTGGTAAAACACAAAGGCGGGATTGGTCAAATTGAGCCGTGTTACATCGACATTAAAACGGGAAAAGTGCACAAATTGACCATGGAACAATTCAAAGGAGAAGCTGAAAAAGCGTAAATTCAAGAAAAAACCACACTAAATTTCACCCCAAAAGAGCGAAAATTTCGCTCTTTTCGCTCTAGGGGGAGCGAAATCCGTTTGCCAAGAGAGCGAAACGCCTGATTTATTAATTAACGCTTTTTCACACGCAATTGGCGTTAACTTAAAATTAGGTAATCACATGCTAGATAAAAACACCCTTGTTCCAGTCGCCGTTACATTAGGCGTTCTTGCCGCAATCAATAACATTCGCGCGCTTCGTTCCGTTAAACGTTTCATCATCGGTTAAGGGGACAAGTACATGTTAGAACTATCACCACTTAACAACATCACAGGCGTTCACGCTGGCGGCACGGCTTCGGTAAGTCTACCGCTTGGCCTGACATACGAAACTATCTTTTTTGATTTACAGGGTATTACCCCTGCACAAATCAAAAACTTTCGCGTTGAACTAAATGGCCGCATGCTGACCGAGTACGAAACACTGGCGGAATTGGTTAAGGAAAACGACTACTACGAGCGTGAACAGCTTGATGGCTATGTTGCACTTCACTTCACCCGTCCAGAAGTAAAAAGCGCACTATCGCCAGACCTGCAAGTTCAGCGTTTCTTCGGTCTTGGCACAGTCGGCCTTGAGTTGGCACAAATCAAATTTGATATCGACAGCGCGGCAACCAACCCGCAGATTAAAGCATGGGCGCATAAGTCAGCGGGCACGTTGCCGGGCTGGTTGTTCAAGCGTCGCGTTTTCCGCTTCAACTTCGCACAAGGCACTAATGAGGTGGCTGATATTCCACGCCCAGAGGGCGCGCACATCGCGCTGATTGAAATCCGAAAGCCAGTGCAAGACACAGAAAACAAGGTCGGTGTGACCGAGGTTGAGTTCCTCGTCAACAACACCAAATGGCGCGACCGCCTACCACTCAAACTACACAACCACATCTTGAAGCAAGGCGGCCGCACCGCCCAAAAAGACACCTTTGCTGTAGACCTAATGCAGCAAGGGGATGTGTTTAGCTCTTTGATGCTGACTAAGACAGGGGAAAACGCTATCCATGATATGCGCTTACGCATTGATTGCGATGAGGGCGGCGCGGCTTCGGTCATTGTTCACTACGCAGATAATTACGCTGCAAGTTCATTCTAAGGGGGACTGATGACAGCACCTGCGAATAGCGGCTTTTGGGGGTCGGTTGATTCCGCCCTTGGCCGCGCATTAGAAGTTTGGGGACAAGTTGAGGCAGTCAAGGCAAAGAAAGCCTCAACGGGTCAATTACAGAATGAGCAAGCCAACACCACGGAGCTAGACAATGGCGCGGCGGTGTTGGTTGATGCACCAAAAACCACAGCACAACCACCACAGCGACAAGAGCCGATGATATTCGGCATTAAGCAATCTCACCTTTTGATGGGGTCGGTTGGCTTATTGGGTTTTGCACTAATTATTAAGGCGGTTAAGTAGATGAACAAGAACACCATAGCATTTTTGAAAGGGGTCGCAATGGCGGCATGTGGCGCACTTGCGGCGAGTGTGGTGAACGATGCATATCGCAAGTATCAAGCACGTAAACAGGCGGCTAAGTAAATGGTCGGCGCGTTATTAGGTGCAACGGGCGCAATGCCTAACCTCACAAACGGGGCGGGTAGCCCCATCACTGCGGGTCCAGCGACATCGGGTGTGGGCGACCAATCACAATCAAGCGGCTTCCAAGGTGGCAATATCAACTTTGGCGGTGGTGGTAATAACCAGTTATTGATTGTCGGTGTGCTTGTGCTTGCTGGCGCGTATTTGTTGACTAGATAGGGGGATAGGGTGCGCGTAGCTCACATCGACGAGTTTCATCACGTTAAGACCGCAGCGCTTGACGATTATGACGAAATCAAGGCTCAGGTAGAAAACAAGGCGGCCGCACTGGTTGAGTTCTCTGGCTGTTATTGTGTGCTGCGCGCGGATGTGGACGGGCTTTGTATTGTATGTGCAGAGGGCGAAAACCTGTTACACATCGCCCCACTTATCGTTGCATTTGCTCGACGCATCAAAGCCCCATCCATTGTATTTCATACCAAGCACAAGGGGTTATCACGCCTCTTGTCTGCCTATCCATTCAAGCATGAAAGCACGCTTGCGGATGGGCACAAGGTTTACAGGATGATTTTGAATGTCGAGTAAATCCAGTTCAGACGCCCGTCAAACCACCAATAACACGTCAACGACGTTCGGGATTGATGGTGACAACAACGGGTATATTACCAATGGGGACGGTAACACGTACCACATTACACAAACTGACCACGGCTTAGTAGATGCGTTAAGTGCGTTCGGCAGCGACATTAGTGGCGCGGCCATTGCGGGTTTTGATGCAGCTAGCAACATGACCACAGACGGATTTAATTTTGCCAGTGACGTTACACGTGGCGGCTTTAACTATGCCAGCGATGTGAACCGCGATTCACTGGACTTTGCAGGGGATGCACTTAACCAAGTTGGTGACACCGCAGACACGGCCATTACCGCAAACAGTAACCTTGCTCGGGATATGGTTGAGTATTCCGCAGGACTAAACAGCGATGTACTTGGCTTTGCGGGTGACACGCTAGACACCACGGTCAACGCGCTAAGCGATGCCAATGGACGTATTGGCGATATCGCATCGGATGCAATGAGCAATTCCGCGCATCTTGCAGGAATGTCCATTGATGCCGCAGACAATGCAAATGCGCGCATGTCTGATTTGGCTTATGTGTCTATCGACAAGGGCAACAACCTTGCGCGAGACCTTACCGAATCCATGCTAAGCGCCACCCAAGACGCCTATAAAACGGCCTCAGACCAATCCATTTTAGCCAACAAACAAGCGTTTCAATTTGCCGATAACGCCAGTCGCTCAGATGACCAGCAGCTCGCAGTAAGCACCAATAAAACCATGATGGTGGTGTTTAGTGTCGTTGGTGGCGTTGCTGCGCTTGGCGTTGTGGCTTACATGCTTAAGGAATAAACCTCATGCTGATGCGTAATATTTTAAAAAAAGATGAAGTGTGGATGATTAACCAAAGCGGAAGTGCATTCTCAGTTATTCGCGCGCAACTTGGGTTAAGAGTAAAGCTATTTGATAGTAGGGGTGATGTCGTTTTAGATTCTGAGGTTGAACAAGGACTCAACCTAAAAGACATCAATTATGCGTATATGTACTTGCTTGCTGAGCGTGATATGCGCGTTGCGGTTTGGGTTGGTAAACATCCGTATAGTTATACCCCTCAGCCTGAGCGTGCATCCGTTATCTCATCGTATACCGTACCAACAAGACCAGGAGTAAATAAGCTCATGGATTTTGACCCGCCACGACTGCGCGCCATGCTGCAAGCACCGTTTGATATTTGGATTGGCGGCGATGATATGACGGGGGATTATGGCTCAGTCAAAAACGGCCGATTGTTTAGGGCTGGTGCTGAAATTGAACTCACAAACTTCGGTGATATTTACTATTTTATCTCAGCCGAAAACAAGCGCGTGTTTCAATCCCAAAGTATTCAACTGCCCTATGTCGTAAGGTATTTAAACTACAACGATGATAGGCCATATACGCGTTCGCAGTTAGAGGGCGAGAGCGTGCCATATTTTGACGTGTTTATCCCTGATGAATTGGACAATGTGCCGTTTGATTTAAAGGTGGATGACACGGTCAAAACCTATCCTTGGACTGAGACAGGTGGCGGGATATACGAGGCAGGTATATACGCAACGGTTGGAGATATTAATACGGAGACACTGACGCTGTTCAAATATGACCGAAGTCCAAACGACACAAACGCGGCGACACCTGAGGGGGATACAAACTGGCCTTATGGCGATAAAACGTTAAGTGTCACGCTATCTAAAGGGTGGCATAGGCTATTTATGGCCTGTGTATCACCACCCAAAACAACCGCTCGGGAAAACGGCCACGCCAATTTCACACCATCGGTGATGTATTTTGAATCGGTGTTCACCAATCAAGATGCGCTGCTTTCGTTGGGTGATGTGCAAATTCTTGAGGAACGGGCGTAATGCGCTTTGAAACGACTCACATTATCACCGCTTTAATTGTATTAGGAATTGGCTATCTCATGACGACAAAAGACACGGTTCGCGGGCTACGTAACAACAACCCGCTAAACATCAAAGAGGGACGTTTGAATGATATTGAATGGGAGGGCGAACACGAACTTGACCTAGACCCCACCTTTGAAGAGTTCCAAACGCCTTTGTATGGACTTAGGGCAGGGGCGCGCATTCTGCGCACCTATGCCAATAAACACGGACGTAAAACCATTGGCCGCATCATTGAACGATGGGCACCGACCAATGAAAACGACACCGCCAATTACATTAACTTTGTGGTCGATTATACGGGCATTCCAGCCAATCGGCTGCTTACCCGTGATGAATATCCGCATGTAATGGCCGCGATGATACACATGGAAAACGGCGAGCAACCGTTCCCACTGGAGACCATCAAGCAGGGGTTTGAATGGGGGTTCTATGGGTAACTTCATTAGCAAAAATCTAAGCCTCGGCTTAACACTGTATGCGGTGTATTGGCTATACAAAAAGATTGATAGCACAACCAAGCCGCTTACTGAAACCGCAGGCAATGCACTGGCAGAAATCCAAATGTGGGCAAATGGCTCACATCCCATTCACCGCGCATGGGCGGGTTTCTTCTTGGACACAGAAGCGCTTACACATGACTACTATCTAAAGGACGAACTCTGGTACGAGGCCATTGATAAACTGCATGATGGTAACAAACTGCTACTGGATGAAATCTTTGATCTGAACATGCAAGTAAAGCCCAAATACCACGTCTTGCTTGATAACGAGGTATCACCCAAGAGCATTGCAACGGTAAATAGGCGGTAGGGTATGGATATGTCTACATTGGCCGTGATAGCGGTAAACGTTGGCGGCTTCGTTGCCACCATCGCCACGCTAAAGAATGACATCAACTGGCTAAAGGTCATCATCAACGCGCAAGACGAGCGCATTAAACAATTGGAGGCAAAAACATGTTAACAACTATCGGCAAATATCTACTAACCAAGCTCGCCACGGAAGCTTTTATTAAGCGCGTGTGTTTATCCACTGCTAAACACTTGGCGAACAAGACTACGAACAAGCTAGACGATGAATTAGTGGCCGCACTGGGTGAGGCACTAAACTAAAAAAAGGGCTGCGATATCGCAGCCCAAACCACTAAGCCGACTTATCCTTTTTCTGCTGCTCAAACCTGAGCATGGCATCCTTGAACTTAAAGCGGTCTGACACTTCTATCGTGTGTTAGATTTAATTGACTTAAAAAAGGTAGCATTACATCGGCCTTTTTATCAATTTTTTCAAGGTGGTCAAATACGTCCTTCCAGTAATCATAAAAAGGTATATAGTTTTATCGAGATAAGGCACTGAGTTATCTCAGCAACTTCATCATCTCAATCTAGACGGAGAAATTTAAACGTCTTTAGGTAATCTAGATAGAAGTATCGAGATGAGCTGTCCGTGTTGTGGGGATATTCATTTCAAGTTTGATGATGAAATTTCAGAGGAAGAAAAAGCCTACAACGACCATTTTTTTAGGTCTGGCCAAAGACCTGAACGCTTCTATTTTTTAATTAGAGGTGTATCATATAGATGTGCTTGAATTTTATGCAGTCAATATCATCTGTTTCGAGCATAAAAAAGGCTAAACATTGCAGTGTTTAGCCTGTAAGTAAATGAGGTTGCTCATTCATAAAGTTCAACTGAATGCTAGCACCTCTTTAAGATTAATTAAATAAATAAGAGGTAAATTATGCCTAAAAAGACAAAATTAAAGGTTATTAAAGGTAATAACGATGGTAAAAATGGTGCGAATGCCACGTATCAAGTAGGGAAAAATAAATCTGTTAAGAAAAGTGTTTTAATTAAGCAGGTGGAAATGGGCAAGCACCCAAATCATCAGGTTGTAAGGCCAGCCAAAAGTGCAAATTACGTTCGCAGCAAAGCTGACGGCCGAAAAGCCAACAACGTAAACCGATAGGGGGCAATTGATGAATACTTACATTCTTAATAAGAATAAACAACCTTACTCTATTGGTGGGAATTATGAGCTTCACAATGAGGGAGCATGTAAGCACCTGCCTGACATAGAAAATAGAGAGTATATTGGTAGATATGACTCTGACTTTCAGGCACTGTTAATAGCTAAGGTGAAATATCCAAATCGCAATATTGATGGTTGCATTCATTGTTGTAACAGTATCCACGTAGAGTAACAAAAAAGGGCTGCGATATCGCAGCCCAAACCACTAAGCCGACTTATCCTTTTTCTGCTGCTCAAACCTGAGCATGGCATCCTTGAACCTGAAGCGGTCAGACATTTCAATTAAATCCCGTCCCATTTCCTTGAGTTTATCGCGAGCAACAACCAACTCTTTCAGGTAATCAATTTCTGCCTGTAGGGATGCTGTTTGCGCTTCATGATAGCGTGAAGTCCTTTGTAGAATGTCGATTTTATTTATGTAATCGGGTTCATATCGTGCGCCGCGAGGAGTCCATAAGTAGCCATCTCGGCATATAAAAAAGCCGTCCCAAGCTTTGTCATTGGACACGCTCCCATTTATACGCATTTCTAAGAGCCGCACCGCGCGGGGACATGGTTTATTTTTGCTGATCCAACGCTCAAGCGTTCGCTCTTTGACCATTAAAAATTCGCATACCTGTTTGCGGTTAAGCTTCCCAAAATTCATAAATCCCGCTCTGAAAAGTAGATTCTTAAAATCTGTCATCATCAATCCTTACTTCCTTTGACGTTGTTTTTGCGTCGAGCGTCCTGCACGGAAGTGGGTTTTTATATGAAATTTTTCGATTAATAAATTTAGAACAATCAATTTTGCTAATGATACAGAAAAACGAGAAAACTTATGAAAATAAGGCTTAGAGAGGGATTTTTGATTGAACCATGAAACACCCGCAAAAGTGTCGCAATTCAGGTCATTTAACATAATATAAATTATAGGATGTATGAATTAGGTAGGTAAGTAAACCAAATAACCCGCTTTGATATGTCCAATACTAGACGGTATCGGACATTAATGAAAAGTTTACTGCATTTTCTATTGAGCTATGGTTTCGCTTTTTATAGTATGTGGTTGAATTTGTAATTTGAAGTATCGACATATGGAATTTGTAAGACCGCTAGAACCAATCTTGATAATTGATGACGCTGTTGAGATCAGAGATTTTCTGACACAGATTTTGGAAAACTTAGGGTTTGAAGAAATTTATGGTTGTGAAGACTTTGATTCTGCAAAACCGCTACTAAAACATAAACAACCCAGTGTTGTCTTCTTAGATATTGAGCTTCCTGATACAGATGGCACCGAAATCCTTTCCTACATTAACGAAAATTTTCCAGTGGCCCATGTCATCATGTGCTCTGGTCATAATAGTATGGAGAATGTTCAAAATACTTGGGAACTTGGTGCTAAGGGCTTTATCGCTAAACCTTTCAATGCACATAAAGTGGATTCGGTAATGAAGCGTTTAGAGCTGGTTACATGAATGAAGAAATAAAGAAACTTACCGATGCGCTCTCTACCGTTATTTTAGAAAAGCCTGAACAAATAAAGCTCGCGATCTGCAGTCTTTTGTGTCGCGGTCACTTGCTTATTGAAGATTTGCCAGGTATGGGAAAGACGACGTTATCTCATTCTCTTGCTGATGTGTTAGGTCTCACATATCGTCGAGTACAATTTACTAGCGATTTGCTCCCAGCTGATATTACTGGAACTTCCATTTTTAACCGAGAACATCAGTCTTTTGAATTCCATCCTGGTCCCATTTTCACCCAAGTTTTACTTGCCGATGAAATCAACCGCGCAAGCCCAAAAACTCAAAGCGCCTTATTGGAGTCCATGGAAGAACATCAAGTTACCATCGATGGGGTGAGCCATGAGCTCCCTAACCCATTTTTTGTGATTGCAACGCAAAATCCACAGCATCAGTCTGGCACGCATCCACTGCCAGAATCACAACTAGACCGCTTTTTTATGCGTATAAGCTTGGGATACCCCTCGGAAATGGCAGAAGCGCAGTTAATTAAATTAGCTGGAAAAGCGAGAAAACTGACTCAAGCACCACAAGTGATCGATGTCAAAACACTGTTGGCGTATCAACAAGTTGTGCCTAACATTGTGCTAAGTGACGCTATTATTGATTACATCCTTCGCTTAGTTAACTACACGCGCAGCTCAGGTCAATTTAGCGATCCTTTATCACCAAGAGCTAGCATTGCGCTTGCAGCCGCAAGTCGTGCGTATGCGTTTATTAGTGGTCGAGATTTCGTGATACCCGATGACGTTCAGGCCGTTTTCACTTCAGTCTGCGCTCATCGACTTGGCGTTACCACGACTAATGAAGCAGAAGTTCAGACACAGGTCTTTCAAAACGTACCGGTACATTAAGCATGATTAACCGCTTGAAACGGAAAGTTAAGCAGCATATTTATAAACGACATCAACGCTCAGAAATACGGTTATCTCATAATAATATCTACATACTGCCATCTAAGGATGGCGGTTTTTTTATCGCTGTGGCTTTGCTTAATTTTGTATTGGGGATCAACTATCAGAATAACCTAATCCTTGCAGTGTCTTACATTATGGCTGTGATGATGATAGCCGCCCTATTTTTAGGTTTTTTCAACTTGAACAATACAAATATCCGATATTTGGGAAGTAATGCTAATTTTAGCCCATATAGTTCATCTATTAGACTCAGTATTTCATCTAGTACAGAGCTCCAATCACTCAGATTATCAAGTGAATACAATCGGACGGCTATCCATATTTCTAAAGTGAGTGATGAAAAAGTTATCGAGTTAAGCGCGCCAGATTTACCTCGTGGCGTATATGAAACGGGGGTAATTAAAATCCTCAGCTACTTCCCATTTGGCCTTATCCGTACCTGGTCGTATATAAAACCAAACGATGCTTTCTACGTGTACCCTACTCCATTGCCTGTTATAGACACAGAGTTTAGCTACGGTAGTGCCACGAATGCAAACCGAAACATACAACAAAAAGATCGCTCAGCTGAGTTCGACCATCTCTCGCAATATCAAAAAGGGATGAGTTTAAGCCGCGTTTCTTGGAAGCATTACGCCAAGACAGAACAAATGTTAGTTAAACAGAATGCAGCTGAGTCTGCAGATTTACATCGAGTTATTTTTGATTATTCGAAGCTCTCAGGCAACAAGGAAGAGCGTCTGAGTAAACTCTGTACTATGGTGCTTGACGCCGATAAGCTACAAACAAATTATGCCCTGTTACTTCAGCAAAATAGGATCCCCTTCGGCCTAGGTGAAACCCATAAGCAGAGGTGTTTGGAGGCATTAAGTGAATTCTAACTTTCCAAAATGGTACTACAGCACGTCACTATTTTTATGGTTGCTAAGCATTATTTTAGTCGATGATTTTGGTATCGGTTTTGTCGGGTTATGTACCGTTTTAACGCTTTGGCAAGCATCGAGACTAGCGACTAAACCAAGCGTCCTGAGCATTGGTTTTATTAATTTGGTCACTTTACTCGGAGCGATTGCAACAGTCACATTAATAGGGCTCAAAAACAGCGTAAATGTTTTCGTGGCGTTAATGTTGGTCGCCTCCCTGCTTAAGCAAGTTCATGCCACGCAACCTCGCCAATTTACACAAATATGCATTCTGAATTTTTTTACTTATCCGTGCTTATTTCTTTTTACACAAAGTATATTTGCAGCGTTTCTTGTATTGATTTTGCTGGCTGTAAATTTAGCTGTCATGATTAATCTCGAGCAAAACCTAAGGTTCAAATCTGCACTTAAGGTCAGCGCAAAGGGATTAGTATTGGTGTTACCTGTGGCTACTCTATTGGTCATTTTTTTACCAAAGCTTCCTGCATTTTGGCAGTTGCCTGCACCGCAGAATCAAGCAAAAACAGGGTTATCTGAGAATGTAGATCCTTTCAATATTGCCAACTTATCCCAGTCCAGTGACTTGGTGTTTAGGGCGTCATTTGAGGATACTCAACAAACCGGACCTTTCTATTGGCGTGCTATTATTCATGATGAATTTGACGGACGGCAATGGAAAGTCTCTGAGTATCAAGGTACCAACATCAAAGCGCTGCCCAAAGAGCCGATTGGCGCAGCAACGATTATTGCACAGCCAAGTCAACTTCCCTGGTTATACGGTCTGTCATACTCTTATTCGAAAAGCGCTAAGTTAAATAGTAACGTATTTGGTACGGTCTATTTGAACAAGTTATCGGCCAAGCCTATCGAGTATCAGATCGATTTCACTGATTTTGAACCTCAAGATTCATTAAGGCCTTGGTATTACAGGCGTAACACCGCATTGCCTGAAGGGATCAATCACAAAGCAAAGCAACTGGCGCGCGATTGGGACAGTCAATCGACAACAACCAGCCAATTCATTGAATTAATGAAGCGCTATTTTTTGCAAAATGGTTTCGTCTATACTTTAACACCAACACTATCCCAATCGAACGATAGGATAGATGACTTTCTATTTAGCTCGTTTAATGGCTTTTGTGGTCACTACGCCTCTGCCGCTGCATTCCTGCTGCGAAGCGCGGGTATCCCTGCGCGCTTAGTATCTGGCTATTTGGGCGGTGAAAAAAATGACAATCAAGGTTATTACAGCATCTATCAATATGACGCGCATGCTTGGGTTGAATATTTTACACCAGGAATTGGCTGGCAGCGCTTAGATCCAACTGCTTGGATTGCCCCAGAGCGAATGACAGGGAGTCTTTCTCAGTTAGAACAATTATCGAGTGAATTCAAAAGTGGTTTGGGCTACAGCTTGATTGGACTGTCTAATTGGCAACCTATTAATTGGTTGCGGTTACAGCTCGAAGAGCTTGACTATCGCTGGACTCGCGTCGTCATCAATTTTGATAAAGAGAAGCAAGGCGCATTGTTTAAGGAATGGTTTGGTAGTAATGGCCAGCTTTGGGCAGGCATCTTTTCGCTGTTTCTGCTATTTTTGGTTTCAATTGCGCTATTTTTCCTCAGCAAGCAGCTCACTCGGCATAAAGGCCCTATCGAACTTGTCTATTACAATGCTATAGTGTCCGATTTCAATGAGCAGCTAAGCGGCGCAACGGCGAAACAAAATATTGCCGAGTTGTGTAGGTTATTTCCAGAATTAGAAGCATCGCTTTGGCTGTTTTATCAATTACTTGAAAAGTCACAGTATCAACAGAAACCACTTACTAAACTTGAACTCAGTGAGTTGAAGGTGTTGTATAAATCAATAAAAAGAAAGGCAAGAAAATAGTATGAATGCTGTTATTTTGGGCGTCTTGCTCATGTTGGGGTTAACCCTCTTTAGAATAAATGTGATTGTCGCCATGACCGTCAGTGCAATGGCCGCAGGCTTAGTGGCCGGTTTAGATTTGAAGACAACCTTAAACGCCTTCAATGATGGATTATCTGGAGGCGCAGAAATTGCCTTGAGCTATGCCATGCTAGGTGGATTCGCTGTAGCTATTTCAAAGTCCGGTTTAACTCAAATTCTCGCGCAAAAGCTACTCAAATTAGTTAATGCCAATAATAGTGAAGGCTCAACGTTTTTGAGCATGTTTATTATGGTGATAATATTGGCTTGCTCAATTGCATCGCAAAACCTTGTGCCAGTCCATATTGCATTTATTCCGATCCTCATTCCACCGCTGCTAGTCGTACTGAACAAACTGACGATAGACCGCCGCGCAATTGCGTGTATTTTAACGTTTGGCTTAGCGACCAGTTATATGGTGTTGCCATACGGATTCGGTGGTATTTACCTTTACTCTATTTTGCATAAAAATCTTGTGGATAATGGTCTAGAACTGGTTAAGTTCGACGTGCCATACGCTATGGTGATCCCTGCGCTTGGTATGCTGATTGGACTGTTAATTGCCGTTTTCATTACTTATCGTAAAAAGCGAGTTTATGAAGTGACTCAACAGCAAATTACACAATCAAACACAGTACCTGAGGGTAAAGAAGCAACTAAGGTGATGATTGTCGGTGGCGCTGCGGTGCTGGCTTCTCTCATCGCACAAAATATCAGTGGCTCAATGATATTAGGTGGACTCGTTGGTGTGATGATTTTTAGCCTCTTTGGTATTGTGAAGTGGGAGCAAAACTCCGATGTTTTCAGCAAAGGCGTGGCGATGATGGCGATGATAGGTTTTATCATGATCTCTGCTCAAGGCTTTGCCTCCGTCATGAAAGCAACGGGCGATGTGACAAGTTTAGTAGCAAGCTGTGCCGATTTTGTTGGAGATAATAAACCACTTGCTGCCGCAATGATTTTACTCGTTGGCTTGCTTATTACCATGGGAATTGGAAGCTCATTTTCAACCGTCCCCATTATAGCAACGCTATTTGTACCGTTGTCTCTAGAAGTAGGCTTTTCTGCGATGGCAACCGCGGCCTTAGTGGGAACCGCAGGTGCACTAGGCGACGCGGGTTCTCCTGCATCAGATTCCACACTTGGGCCGACCTCTGGCTTAAATGCCGACGGCCAGCACGATCACATATGGGATTCCGTGGTGCCAACATTTATTCACTTCAATATTCCGCTATTATGCTTTGGCTGGATAGCCGCGATGGTGTTATAGACTTATACATCCATGATGGTACCAAGGCTCCCCGCTTAGGTACCTTTAGTTCATAAACGCACTATATTCTCTTTGTCTCTAATGTCGCTTTTGTCTTGTTAGTTTTCTTGTGCTATACCAATAGGTAAAAGAATTAAATCAATAAGACTATGCAGACACTTAAACCAAGCGAAATCGCCATTTACTGTAACGTACACCAACGCAGTGTGAGTCGTTGGATTGCCAATGGCGAGTTGAAAGGTCATAAGCTTCCTGGGCGCGGTAACTACCGTGTCTTACTTGAAGACTTTTTATCCTTTTTAAACAAGCACAAAATCCCCCTTTCGCAAGACTTTATTAGCGACTATCAAATCGCAGAAAGTGGTCTACACTCTGATAAAGAACGGGATTTAGCTAAGGTGCTTATCATTGATGACGAGCCCCAGTATAGAAAAGCGATACGACGAGTGATAGGCAACGATTATTTGATACAAGAAGCTGGGGATGGCTTTATGGCCGGTATTGCCATCTCAGAGTTTAAACCAAACTTAATCACGCTCGATCTTTCGATGCCGGGAATGGATGGCTTTGAAGTGATCTCATTTATCCGCGAAAAAGAAGAATTTAAAACGATTAAGATTTTGGTGGTCTCCGCGTTAAACGATCGTGAACTTGAAAAGGCCAAAGCGATGGGTGCCAACGATGCCCTTTCTAAACCGTTTGATAATTCTAATCTGTTAAAAAAAATTAATGCGCTAATACAGGGGTAGCTATGAATGCACCTATCATGTTGGTTGATGATGAAATTGATATTCTAAAGTCGCTTAAGCGCACGCTGCGTTTACAGCATTATGAAGTGGTATATACCGATGACCCCAGACAAGCGCTCGGATTGATACAAGAGCATAAACCTCATGTGCTTATTACCGATTTCAGAATGCCTAATATGAATGGCCAACAGCTTATCCAAGAAGTGAAAAAGCATGATCCCAGCATTGAATGCATCGTGCTTAGTGGGCAAGCTGATTATGATGATATGAAGTCGCTGATCAATGCGAATAATACCTTTAAGTTTTTATCCAAGCCCTGGAATAAAGAAGAACTTTACTCAACCATCGAAGCTGCACTCAAAAACTATCACAAGAACGAATTAAAAACCCAGATATTGCGTAGCAATAATGCGCCCCTAGTCGAAGTAAATACCATAGGTAATGTTATCGACTGCAATTACGCCTACACAGAGTTAGTATTGAACGAGGTTAATAAAGGCAATTTCTTTCAACTTTTTAATTTTGAAAGTGATAAATGTCTTGATGATTTTGCCGAACGCAGAATTGCAACACTAAAAAGCTCAGGGGTCTTATGCCAAGTTGAGCTTAAGCTAAAAACAGAATTAAGCTACTTACTTATCATTAAACCCCTCTCAGGCGAGCAAGATAAATATCCCAACTTCTACCAGTGCAAACTTAGCTTTATCGAACATATCAATCGCACCGATAATTCTGTGATGATCTGCCTTAAAATTCGTGATTTGCTCGTTAAGAATATAATTTCCAACACCCCGATATATTCCGATACGTTTAAAAAAATCATAGATCATGCGCTGCTGAGTGAAGCGACGCATTTTTCTATGCTTGAAATTGGCTTTGACCAAGCCATTTTCTGGCTAGATTCAGTACAAAGTGAAATTGAGGTACACAAATTTTTAGACGAGTTAATCAACTCAATTAAACAGTTTTTCATTCGCAAAAATATCCAAATCAAGTTCTCCGTCTCTTACACTATGATTGAGCCTGAACAACCACTCTCGGAAGCAATAGACCGCTTGGTGATCTATACCCAATTTGTTTGTGAGTCTCGTACTGACTTCTATATGCGTTATTCACAATCACTGCTGTCAGAAAAGCTGAATGAACATAAAGTCTCTGAAGCATTATTCAACGCCGTTGATAATGATGAATTTTATCTAAGGTTTCAGCCTAAGCTTAATTTAAATGAACATTCAATCAACAGTTGTGAAGTGTTAATTCGTTGGAAAAACACCCAGTTTGGTGCTAACTCACCAGATTATTTTATTCCTCTGGCAGAAAAGGACGGGCAAATAGTTAAAATAGGAACTTGGGTGCTTGAGCAGGCGTGTATCGCACTGTGTGAATGGCAAAAGGAAGAACTTGATATTCAAAAAGTTGCAGTAAATGTTTCACCCTATCAACTCTCCGATCCCAGTTTTGTCCAAACCATGTGTTCGATTCTTGAAAAGTATTCACTCAAACCCGAGCAATTTGAATTAGAAATAACTGAGAATTTTGTGCTAGAGAACCTCGATCAAGCCAAGACCAAATTACTACAATTAAAGGAAGTCGGATTCTCCATTGCCATTGATGATTTTGGTACCGGATATTCCTCTTTGGGCTACATCTCAAAATTGCCAGTGGATGTTATCAAAATTGACAAAAGCTTGATTGAAAACATCGACAGCTCGAAGTCGGCTCGAGATCTTGTCCAAAACGTTATCCGATTAGTTCACGACCTTGAATTGAAAGTTGTCGCTGAAGGAATAGAAACCGTCGAGCAGCTTGAAATTCTAGAGCAGTTAAAATGTGATGAAGTACAAGGATATCTCATTGGAAAACCTGTTTTGCTTGAGGAGTTTACTCACTATGTCTATTAAAAGCCAAGTGCCACGGATTGTACTCGTTGATGACGATGAATTAATGTTGAAGTCGCTCCTCCGTCACTTCAAAATTAGCATGGAAGGCGCTGAAATATTAACCTTTTCATCACCCAAACAATTCATTGAAGCCTTAGATACGTTAGCGAGCATCGACATCTTAGTTAGTGACTACCTTATGCCATCAATTAATGGCGTTGAATTAATCAATATCGTGAGACGCCGTTATCCGCAAGCCCTCACCGTATTGCTAACTGGCGATACCACAGGAAAGGTGCTGTGTAAGTCCTCAATTTCTGCGACCTTTATCGTCGCTAAACCATTTCGAAGAGAAGAATTTGATGAGGTTATCACCGCTTTTTATCGACTCAATGAGCTGCCATTAAGTGAAGCAATAAAGCGTGCGCTAAATGAAACTTTCATTGAAAACGAATTGCCTATCTTGCTAAGTAAAATTGAAGACATTGATTTAGATTTTCACAAGCTTGAAGCGATGCTGGAACAAGAGGTGCTCATTCAAGCTAAATTATTCCACCTTTGTAACAGTGCTTATGTGGGATTATCGACAAAGCAATACTCCCTCTCTACCGCAATTAAGACGCTCGGTGTGGATTTAGTGTCTGCAATTATTGTCTCTGTGTGTTATCACAATATGGTCGCAGCCAGATATGATATCGCGAACTGTGAGCAGTTAAGCGATATTAACTTTAGAAAGGTCAAGTTACTTAAGGAATTGGTACACAAGCTACATGACGCTTCAATTGATTCTGAACGTGTTGTTTTTCTTCAATCCTTATTATTTCTTGGCGAACTCGGCTCAGAAATAGCTCAGCTTATAACCGAAAGTCAATGTCATTCCCCACAGAGCTGCTATACCGAGAAATTGCATATCGCCCTTTATACCGCCACATTGATTGGCTACGAGTCAGCCATCACAGATCAATTGTATGCACTCATTAATGCCCTAGAAACGGGTAGCTCAGATTGCAACGCCACTAAGCTATTGTTGCTTATAGACACTATCACCAATAAAGAAGTCAATCAGATGGTAATCAACACCTTTTTTGATCAAAAGAGCCAAGATTGGTTGGAGCTTTTCTATGAACTCAGAAGCAAATACTTTAGTTAATTACAAAGTACTGATATTAGACGATGAGACGTCAATACTTAAAGCATTAAAACGGGTCATACGTCTGCCTTCAGTAGAGGTTGTCAGTTTTGACAATCCTTTTGAAGCACTTGAGTACATAGACACGCACTCCGTTCAGGTTATTATCTCTGATTTTAGAATGCCGCTCATGAATGGTGGAGATTTTCTAAAACGAGCCAAAAAACTTAATCCTGGAGCAATTGGCTTAATTCTCAGCGGTTATACTGACTCCGATATGCTTATCGATATGATAAATAGCAAGGTTGCACATAAGTTTTTGTGTAAACCATGGGAGAACGACAAATTACTGGAAGAAGTCAACGAAGCAATAGAGGTATACAATAATAATTACTTTAAAACGATATTACAGGAACAACTAAAAAAGCGTGATTGCCCCCGAGTGTTAATCAATAATGAAGGTCAAGTTGTCGAGCATAATCTCAGTAAAGATATAGAATCTAAGATACTTACAGAATTTTCGGCATGCTTTAGTGGTAACGGTATCTACCACACCCCTCTTGGTATTTTAAGGTGTCAGATCCGTAGCAATCCAAAAGACGAAGAGTTTTATCTGATCACCATCGAAAAAGTCGAAGTAACAGACGAAATTAACATCTATGAAGTTATCACCGAACTGCTATTATGTTACTCGATAAACCCCGTTTTAACTTACTACGCGTTGCCAGCAAGTGAGCCCACTACAACAAAATTGGCGGCTGCGGCTCAAGAAGTTTTTAGAAACTATAAAATATTGACTTCGCCCACACATAACTATCTGTTCGTGTTGGATAACATTGAGCAATCCTTACTGCCAAGAAAACAGATAGAACTGGAAATTCAGTTGGAAAAGTTACTCGACACCGCGTTATCTCACGAGATACAAAGTAACACCACTCAGCTTACTACATTTTTAGTTGATGTGGAGTAAGCGCGGATACTTTTTCAAAAGTGAATTAACTGTACTAGCTCAGATTCGCCCTGACAGTTACCCGTTTTTCAATCGGTGACTGTCAGCCTAGATTTGGGCTAGTACAAATAACAGTGTTAACACCAAGCTTTATCACCATTCGAAAAGGTGGGCCATTTTTGAAATTGTTTTCAAGCCAATGCCATGGCTATTACGCTTAGCATATAAGTGCTGTAGGGACTTATCTTTGATTTCGCCAACAATGACTTCTTTCACTTGATAACCCATTGCCACTGCAGCTGATGCATAAGCAACGAACTCCCATTTTTTGATATTGGTGTTGTCTACAACGACCAAAGGGATACCTTCAGCTAAGGCGTTAATAAACCGGGCTAAGTTTAAGTTGTGATATTCTGAAAGGCGTGGCTTTTCAAAATGATACTCGCCGTTTTCATTAAGAAAATAATCATCGGTTGAACAGATAAAATACTGTGTTTCATCGCCGGAGACTAGGTCGTCGGCTAGCGTTTGCGCGTAATGCGATTTTCCAGAGCCAGGTAGACCCCTCAAAATAAAAACTTGTTTCATCGAGTTTTGAACGTCACTGTTAGTATTAATAAAGCTATTTTTATCATCGAACATTCATAATGCCACAGTTCGACTGTTTTTTCATGGCTTTTACTCATTCTTTTCAGCCCAGTTTTTTGCATTTCAGTGTTTTTTTATTTGTCCATCGCAGGTAAGATACGGCTTACATGACGATAAGACACTCTGTCTTTTAATTTACAAATAAAAAATAAATCATTTGGAGTAAAGATGAGCCACACAGCGATAACGGAGCTACTAGCAGGCACCGTTGCGGTTGACAGCCAAGTAACAGTAAAGGGCTGGATCCGTACACGACGTGATTCAAAAGCAGGTATTTCATTTCTAGCCGTTCATGACGGTTCTTGTTTTGACCCTATTCAAGCCGTAGTCCCTAATTCGCTGAATAATTATGACGAAGTGACTCGTCTTACTGCTGGGTGTTCAGTAGCGGTGACTGGTGTGCTTGTACAATCACAAGGTCAAGGTCAATCTTTTGAGATCCAAGCGAACAGCGTTGAGGTACTAGGCTGGGTAGAGAATCCAGATTCATACCCAATGGCTGCAAAACGCCACAGTATTGAATACTTACGCGAACATGCGCACCTTCGCCCTCGCACTAATGTTATGGGCGCGGTTACGCGTGTTCGTAACTGTCTAGCACAAGCTATCCATCGTTTCTATCATGAGCGTGGCTACCAGTGGATCAGCACACCTATCATTACCGCGAGTGACTGTGAAGGCGCAGGTGAGATGTTCCGTGTATCTACACTTGATATGAACAACCTACCACGCACAGACAAAGGCGATGTAGACTATTCAGAAGACTTTTTTGGTAAAGAAGCATTCTTGACCGTATCAGGTCAGCTTAACGGCGAAACATACGCGAGTGCCCTTTCAAAAATCTATACTTTTGGTCCAACATTCCGTGCTGAAAACTCAAACACTTCTCGTCACTTAGCAGAGTTTTGGATGGTTGAGCCTGAAGTGGCATTCGCCGACCTTAACGATATCGCAGCGCTTGCAGAAGACATGTTGAAGTATGTGTTTAAAGCAGTACTTGACGAACGTCGTGATGATATGGAATTTTTCGCACAGCGCATCGAAAAAGATGCCATTACTCGCCTAGAATCATTCATCGATAAAGACTTTGCTCAGGTAGATTACACAGACGCTATCGAAATTCTAAAAGCATGTGATAAAGAATTTGAATTCCCTGTTGAGTGGGGCGTCGACTTACAATCAGAGCACGAACGCTACCTTGCTGAAGTACACTTTAACGCACCAGTAGTTATCAAAAACTACCCTCGTGATATTAAAGCATTCTACATGCGCCAAAACGAAGACGGTAAAACCGTTGCCGCTATGGACGTCGTTGCGCCTGGTATTGGTGAAATCATTGGTGGTTCACAACGTGAAGAGCGTTTAGATGTGCTAGATGCGCGTCTTGAAGAAATGGGCTTAAACAAAGAAGATTACAGCTGGTACCGCGACCTACGTAAGTATGGAACAGTGCCTCACTCAGGCTTTGGTCTTGGCTTTGAGCGCTTGGTTGCTTATGTTACTGGTATGGGCAACGTACGTGACGTTATTGCCTTCCCTCGTACTAAAGGCAGCGCGACTTACTAAAACGTCACCAACTCAGCCTTGCTAAAAACGCTCCCTTTTATGGGAGCGTTTTGCATTGCGCGTTTTGAGATCTCTCAAGATAACGTCAGCGCTTTACTATAGTTGTACCCACATAGCGCTCACCCGAAGTCAAAGAACCCTACCAATTCAAACGCCTAAGTATTCATATGCACAACACAA
The DNA here is from genome assembly GCF_002208135.1 of Pseudoalteromonas piscicida. Taxonomy (NCBI): domain Bacteria; kingdom Pseudomonadati; phylum Pseudomonadota; class Gammaproteobacteria; order Alteromonadales; family Pseudoalteromonadaceae; genus Pseudoalteromonas; species Pseudoalteromonas piscicida. The sequence continues at coordinate 1,758,327 of NZ_CP021646.1, read as the reverse complement.
CCCTCATGTAATGTGATGTAATCGATCAATTTACATAACCATACTTAAATTAAACACTGAGAACACTTTATTAACAAACCTTTTAAAGGGAGTTTTTTATGTTTAATACTGTCACCAATCAGCAAGCAAAAGCCACAGCAGATCACCTACAAGCTGTGCTGCAACCTAACAAGCAAGGTTTTGTCCCAGATTACAATATACCTTTACTCGCAACAGGGGGAGGAAATAGCCAGCCAGAAACCCTCAGCGCACTTGGGCCATTGGCAGATCTCATTGGCACTTGGGCAAGCGCTCGTTTTGCGGGATTTAACGTCATGCCGCTGCCGCAAGAAACTGCTCCAGAAGGGGTTATATTATTTAATTTCCCTTACTACGAGGTGATCACCTTTAGCGCCACACAAGGAAAAGTAGTAAATCGAGGTGGAGATTATCAACAAAATAGTTATACGATCTTTTATGAGCAACGTGTATTTTTTGCCGACGGTGACAAGAAAGACCAACTTGTGCATGCTGAAAATGGCACTTGGCTCAATTTAGCCACCACCAATCAAGGTTCAGGTAAGTACAACCGCCCTCCTTATATCCCCGCTCCTTCAGGTGGAGCAAACGTGCCAATACAAAATCCAGAGCATGCGATAGTCAAACAAGTTTCAATTCCACACGGTAACTCAATTTTAGCACTTGGAAATCATCACTTTGTCGATGGTCGTCCAGAAATCCCCATTGCCAACACGCTGCCGCAACCAGAAACTAAGGCAGGTACTGCCATTGCGGGTTTGTATGGCGAAAACTCACCGAGTAATCCAAATATCAATCCGAATATCGTGTTAGAACAACAATTGCTAGTTAACCAAGCATATAACCCTATCACTAAAACGGATATTTTGACCGTTAACAGTGACAATGATGGATTAGTTTCAAGTATCCCATTTTGTAAAAACCATGTAGACGTTCCAAACTTTTCTTCCACTTACTGGATAGAAAGATTATCCAATGGCGCGTTGCAACTGCAATACACACAGAATATTTCGCTACAGTTTAACAACACCAAAAACAGCAAACTACTGTTTCCCCACATTACTGCAAACACCCTGTTTAAGGTGGGATAGCGATACTAGGATTTCGCTTAGGTTCAAAATATAAGTTGATATCTACAGTGTAGTTAGTCAGGTCTCAACCTTGCTGTTATTTGCCATGGCGAATTTAGCGGTGTCTATCGCCCGGCACCAAACATCAATCTAAAGCCATGACTTTGGTCATAAAGGATTTGAAAATGAGTAATGACGTTAAAGATCTTCAGGTTCAGCTCACTGAGCTAAGTTCAAAAGTTAAAGAATTAGAAAAGCAATATTCTGAGCAGCAAGCAGAGGGAGTACGTAAATGCGACGCTTGTGCCGTTACTTGCAGCCCTTGCTACTTATGTACACCTTGTACTCCATGTTCGCCTTGTACAAACTGCCTCCCTTGTGTTGTCAATTTCTGTAACTGCTGCCTTCATTGTCAGCCCACTGCTACGCCAGAATCTGCATCACTGCAATGTCTACAGTGTCAACCTTCAGGGGGCGCTAGTGTTCAATGCGCACAAAGCATACAGTGTGTTCCTTGTATCATTTCGTTCTGTGTAACCTGCCAGCCTGCGCAATGCGTTACTTGTCAGCCTACACAGTGTGTATTATGTCAACCGCAGTGCGTTCCTTGCCAACCAACACAGTGTGTATTATGTCAACCACAGTGCGTTCCTTACCAACCAACACAATGTGTTTTATGTCAACCGCAGTGCGTTCCTTGCCAGCCGACACAATGTGTTTTATGTCAACCGCAGTGCGTTCCTTGCCAACCAACACAATGTGTTTTATGTCAACCGCAGTGCGTTCCTTGCCAGCCTACACAATGTGTTTTATGTCAACCGCAGTGCGTTACTTGCCAGCCAACACAGTGTGTGTTGTGTCAACCCTCTGTTAATCACTTTCAAGGTGCACAATTGTGTGCCGGAAGTAACCCAACATACCAATGTTATACCTGTACACCAGGTCCAATTTATTGCTGTATGTTGAGTGCAGTTCAAGGATAAAGACATTAGTGAAGCCTCTTTATCGGGGCTTCCATAACTTACAGAGGATGCATATGAATAAAGATAAAATAAGGCTATCACCTGCCGCAAGTATCTTACCTAACGATGAGGGAGTATTGCTACGCTCTGATCTTGGAGATTTTCAACTCCATGGAAAAGACATAAGTGCTTTTGTTGACGACATTATTCCTTTATTAAAAGGTGACTTTGGCCTCGATGAGATCGCATCACAGATAACGCAATACTCTAGCGCTAGTGTTGAACAATTATTGCGCTTATTGGAGCAAAAAGGTCTCATTGAACGCGTTGTTATCAACTCAACCTCAGCTCCTTGGCCTGAACAATACCGCTTTATTAACGCGTGGCAAAATGAGGCAAAGCGCGATCCACGAACACTCCAGAATAACCGTATTCTGTGTATAGGGTTAACGCCTTGGGCGATGCCTATGCTAGAAGAGCTATTAAATGCTGGCGTGGGGTATATTCATATTCTTGATGATGCTAATTGTACTAACCAAAGTGGATATTATCATCATGCAGTTAATCACCTGCCAAGTAATACTACAACGGTCGATGCCTTCACAGACTACCTAAAGCAACGCTTTGTTCACTCAGAAGTTAGTGCACAAACGGCCGAACTGAACTCCCCATTAGATGAAGTTATCCTTCAAAACTGGGATCTGGTCGTTATTTCTCTGCCATCGGACTCGCTCAGTGCGCATACCAACATCGCCACGCATTTAGCTAAGATTGCACTACCTACTTTTTACGTCTCTATTGATGGGCTAACCGGGCATGTAGGTCCATATGTTACCAATCAAGGCGGTGGATGCTGGAACTGTTTACGACTGCGAAAACTTGGCACTGCAGTAAATCCGCAAACTGCACATAAGATTGATGAAATCACGAATAAAGCACATTCCGGCGCTCGAGCCCATTCAATTTTAAGTAGTATGTCAGCATCAATCGCAATGCAGGCTGCAACTGATATACAAACCATTTTGTTACAGTACACGCAATCTGTGCTGCAAAATACTACCAGAACAACCAATTTGGTTAGTGGAGAAAGCTCGCTTCACCCTATTATTCCAGTCCCTGAATGCGCAGTATGCTCTGGCCCTAGCGTACAAGATATCTCTGCTAGCAATAACACCTTACCGGCCATTTCTGAATTACAGACAGTTGAACAATTTAAAAAGGTGATGCGAGGTTGGATAGACCCAGAGTTTGGCGTGATAAAACAATTAACGGGCCATGCATCCCACTTGCCTGAATTCCCTATCACCGCATCTGCTAGTCTAAGTAGTTTTACAAGTGGTCAGTTTGATCCGAGAACACAAGGCCAAGTTGGTTCAGGTAAAGGGTTAGACTCGCTTTCTGCTCATATTAGTGCGGTTGGTGAAGCGCTTGAACGTTATTCGGCTGCAAGATACGATATTCGTAAATGTCGTTATGCCACGGTAAATCAACTTCAAGGAGACTACGTAAACCCAGCAGATCTGGTCCTCTATTCTCCCGAGCAGTATGCAACACCTGGGTTTCCCTTTAGCAAATGGCGAAGTAAACAAAAAATTCATTGGGTTGAAGGCAATTGGATTGGCACAAGTCGCGCTACTTGGGTACCCGCTTTAGTGAGCTACTTTAATTTTACTTGCCCTTATGAAGAACAATTCAGTCAAGTTTCTTCTAATGGCTTAGCGGCAGGTAAAGATAACGAAGATGCCGCTGTCAGAGCCTGCTTCGAACTCATTGAAAGAGATGCGATGATGCTTACCTGGTACGCCCAACTCCCTTGTACTAGATTAGATGCCGACTCGCTGCTAACTGGCAAGTTGAAACTCATGGTCGGATCGATAACACAGCAAGGCATAGCGCTAGAGTTATACCTTCTTGACGTCGGCATCCATATCCCAACGGTGGTTTGCCTTGGTCTAGGCGATGGCATCACCACCCCTGCGGTATCAGTTTCACTAGCAACCCATGACAACATCAATGTGGCTGTCACCAAAGCATTATTGGAGCAAGGTCATGTTATGCCCTATCTTTGCAGCCTAATGCAGAGTGGACATAAAGCTCCACAAACCGTAGAGCAGGTCAGGACGTTAGAGGATCATGCTGCATTTTATTTCTCTGGTGCACACTTATCCGCCTTTAACTTTATGAGACAGCCTGCATCTGTATCTAAACCGCTATCATGTTGGCCTTATCCTACACTTGAGGGAGCCGCAGATCTAAGACAGCGCATTACCAAAGCGGGAGTTGATATTGCCATTGTTGATGTCACTGCTTCAGACGTTGCATTAAGTCCATTTAGAGTGGCTCGAGCTGTTGGTGTTAATATGCAGCCCATTCATTTTGGTGAACAATTCAAGCGCATTGACAACCCAAGATTGCATAAACTCTTGGCTGGTCGCGCGGTTAACTTGTATCCACACCCCATTGCATAAGGACTCGCTATGAAAATTTTAGTATGCGGAACAAATTACGGTGCTACTTATATTCGGGCATTACAGTTTCAAAATACGGGATTGATGCTCAGTGGCATATTGTCAACTGGTGGTCTTCGCTCAACACAGTACGCTCAGTCCTTTGCCGTACCACATTACACCGATGCAGAGCAGATAACAGACAAACAAGTGGATATTGCTTGTGTGGCTATCGCTGGCGATGCCGGTATTGAGATTACTATCGCACTATTAGAAAAACATATCCATGTAATTTGTGAACATCCAATTGGGCCGACCTCGATGGCACAGGCACTAGCAGTTGCCAAAGCTAATGGTGTTAGATTCTGGGTGAACGCCCATTTCGCCGATTTGTATCCTATTCGCTCTTTCTATGACAACTACTTCAGTGCCGCAGCACATGGCCAATGTATGCATCTAGACCTCGCCGTCAACCTCAGGACACTGTATTCGGGACTGGATTTAATTTGTCGTCTATTTACCGACGAAGTTGATGTGACAGTTGCCATTCAACCAAAGGCTACTCCGAGTGCGTTTGCTAGTATTTTGCTACAACGCGGGGCGATGTCCATTTCGCTGCTTTGTCAAAACTTTGCGTCTGAGTTTGATGATGGCTCAGCAACATTTATCAATCACAGAGTCTCAGCCATATTCAACCATGGCACATTACTGCTAAGCGATACTTATGGTCCATTAACTTGGTTACCATCACCTATCACTATGTCCAGTAAAGAGTGGCGGAGCCACTACCTGCTTGAGCAACATGCGTTTACGGTGAATGAAATAGTGACATTGCGCGATAAAGCCAACTTAGCCGTACTTGAACAACTTAAAGCCGTGATCTATGGCGACAGCGTCTGTCCCCATTTTCAAACATCTGACTACCTAATTGCATTAGCCAAGCTTTGGGAGAATGTGTATTTAGTATTGAATGGAAGCAATGAGGCGGGTTAAAGAAAATATGTCGAAAAAGTAATACCAACTAGCGTAACTCAATGATCCATTTTGAGACGAGAAAATCTTGTCGATAGCACAGCTATGGGCAAGGTAAAAGCTTTTGTTATTTAGTCGCTCAATTTGAGGGAGTATTAACGCTAAATGGAATAATAGAGTGGATCCAACAGATCCACTCAAAGCATAGACTTAAAGTACGTCTAGTAGCTCAACGTCAAAGATCAACGTTGAGAAAGGTGCGATTGCAGCACCCGCACCACGCTCGCCGTATGCAAGCTCATGCGGTACGTATAGACGCCATTTAGAACCTGCTGGCATCATTTGAAGTGCTTCAGTCCAACCTTTGATCACGCCATTTACTGGGAATTCAGCTGGTTGGCCGCGCTCGTATGAGCTATCAAAAGTCGTACCGTTGATTAGAGTACCGTGGTAATGAACACGTACTTTTGAATCTTCAACAGGCTTATCGCCTTCGCCAGTTTCAACTACTTCATACTGAAGACCTGACTCAGTTACTGTTACTTCAGCACGTTTTGCATTTTCTTCTAGAAACGCAACACCTTCAGCTGCTAACACTTTAGCTTCTTCTTCACGACGCTGTTGGATTTCAGCATTGATCTTCTCAAATGCCGCTTGAATTTCAGGGATCTCAACGCGGAAGCTGTCACCAGCATAAGCGTCTTTCATACCTTCGAATACAGAGTTAAGGTTTAGACCTTCAAAAGGGTTTGCTTTAAGTTGCTCACCCATTTGTAAACCAATACCGTAGCTCGCTTTATCTGCGTCTGTGTTGAATTGAGACATAGTCTTTCCATATTTTTTATTAACAAGAATCTTAGATTGTATCACAGCCAAAATAGGCAAGATACCGGAGCTGTTTGATTATCAAGCAGTCGAGCTATTCGTCGGACACAAAAAAACCGCTAGCTAGCGGCTTTCTCTTCGGCATATTGTTTGAGTTTTTTAATTACAAAGGTTGCGAATGGCAGCAATAATACAAGACCAATATTGAGCTCATCACTGTACTCTCCCAAGCTACCAACAAAGTAGTGCCCAAATCCAACCACACCAAATAATGCAATAACCACACTGGCGATTTCTGGCCATGATTTTTCATACTTAGTGATCAGATGACCAACAAGGCAATTAAATAAAAAAACATGCAGCAGCGTCATCGCAATATCAGGATCTTGTTGCGAATCAATCGACAACGTTAGCGCCATGTTTAGGCCACTAAGATAAAAATAACTAAATACAATCCAAATAGAACTATGTTTTATTATTGCCATATTACTAGCCGCAGACATACACGCCTCCAAACGAAAAAAACCGCCATTTGGAGGCGGTTTTGGGAATGAGGTGGCGGAGAGATAGGGATTTGAACCCTAGATACGCTATTAACGTATGCCGGTTTTCAAGACCGGTGCTTTCAACCACTCAGCCATCTCTCCGTTGTTGGCGCGCATTTTATGGAGATATCCAGCGGTTGTAAAGCACTATTTCGATTTTTGCATTCAAAAGCGCAAATAATAGCCGAATAATCAATAATATTGCTTTGGCCTTTTGGCAATGTAAGCAAAAATACAACTGGCGATAACCATTGCAATCACGATGATCCCAGAATCAATCACACCAATGACTGCGTTTTTCGCAGGCAGCACTTTTTCAATGATAACGGGAATAGATGAAAACAACACAACGGTACTGAGCACTTTGAATGCTCTGGAAAAATCAAATCGCTTGGTGTAACTCATCCATGTTGTTAGTAATCCTAATACCAAGATAGGCGCTAATAGCCCCATCCATATCTCACTGGTATAACTCGATAATGCAACGGTAGCCGTGCATCCTATCAAGCTCCAAATAATCCAAGCGGTCCAATTTTCCCTTTCTTTTAAAAATAAATTACCCATGGCACATCTTCTTTCAATTAGCTTGTTATTTTTATTATTGTTATAGAAAACAGGATTTACTGTCTTAGGATAGCAAACATACTGGCCATAAAACAACCACATCGGTTGTGACAGTTTAAATAATGAAAAGTTCAACAAAAAGTATCAAAGAATGTGTTACCACAACATTAATCGCGGTATAAAAAAAGCGCAGCTGTTGCTGCGCTCACCTTACTTTATTTTTAACAGGGAAATTTAACTTTCAGCTTTATCAAGTTCATCCACTAATAATTTGGTTTCATCCGCCCTCGGTTTTGTAAATCTCGCTAAACCGAGATAAACGACAGGTGTGAGGTAAAGCGTAAAGAAAACCGCCAAGCCTAAACCGCCAAATACAACCCAGCCGATTGCATTTCTCGACTCAGCACCTGCGCCTACCGATAAAATCAACGGTAAAGCACCAAGCAATGTGGACACCAAAGTCATCATGATAGGACGCAAACGGATCACCGCAGCTTCTTCAACAGCTTGTCTTACTGACCGTCCTTTGTCACGCAACTGATCAGCGAACTCAACTAACAAGATGGCATTTTTAGCAATTAAACCAATCAACATCACTAAGCCGATTTGCGAATATATGTTTAGCGAAGTTCCAGTAAGATACAGCGCCAATATGGCAGAGGTGATCCCAAACGGAACTGTGATCATAACTACAACGGCACTATTCACGCTTTCAAATTGCGCAGCAAGTACAAGCAACACAATCAAAAACGCCAGCACATAGGTAAGTAACACTTCGTTTGCCGTTTCTTCAAACGTTAACGCTTCCCCTTTAAACGCCAGCGTCACGCTGTCGGGTAAACTCTGATCTGCCAGCGCTCGTAATTTTTCAACCACTTCAGCCATTGGCATGTCTTCTGGCTGTTTCATATCCAGCTCGATACTACGACGCTGAGCATGGCGTTCAAGCTCAGCAGCTACGCCCTCTTCTACAATAACGGCAAGGCTACTTAGCGGAACTAATGCACCAGAGCGGCTGCCAACATAAAGATTGGCCAAATCACTTGGATCTCTGATGGTATGGTTTTGAGCTTGCAGCATAATTGGTATGGATTGATCGCCAACATTCAAATCAGCAACATCATCGCCATTAATGGCTGCCCTAAGTGTCGTTGAAATATCACTCAAACTAACGCCAAGCTCTTCTGCTCTTCGACGGTCAATGTTTACGCGCAGCTGAGGTTGCGAAGGTTGATAAGAGATTTGCACCGGAGCCACGTCTGGCATTTCTTTTTCAACCAAAGCCGCAAATTGTTGCGCTGCTTTAAAGATCTCTAAATAGTCGTTACCAAGTAGCGCAAGCTCGATACCACCACCTTGGCCTCTTAGGTTTAAGCTATTTGCACCAAAGGCACGAGCAGGTGCACCGGGTATGTTGCCAAGCGGTCCTCTGATCTTATCGATAATTTCCTGTTGCGAGAAATGACGCTCATCCCAATGCTTTAATGGCACAGTTATGAACACGATATTGGGATCCCACTGACCAACAACCGTATAGATTGACTCTATTTCTCCACTTTCTACAAAAGGTAACAAAATGTCTTCCATTTGTTTGGCTTGCCTATCCATAAAGTTAAGACCAACACCGTCAGGCCCTCTTGCGAAAATCCGGATCTTACCTCTGTCTTCAGATGGCAAAAGCTCATTATCCAATTGCGAATAGAGCGCACCAGATAAGCTCGCAATAACCAAAAATACACCAAAGGTTAGCCATGCATGGTCAAGTACCCAGTGGATCGTACCGCGATACATTTTTGCGAGTTTCACACCAATACTCGAAAATAGATGCTTTTTGCTATCTTGCTTTACTTTTAACTTAGAGGTTAATGCTGGCACCAATGACAGTGCTACAAATGAAGAAATAATCACGGCACCAGCTAACACGCCACCAAACTCCCTGAACAGTCGGCCCGCAGTTGACGGTAAAAAGGCAATCGGTACGAATACCGCAGCAAGTACTGCGGTTGTCGCGACTACAGCAAAGAAGACTTCTCTTGTCCCAAGAACCGCCGCAGCGCGACGACCTATCCCTTCGCCACGGCGACGCTGAATATTTTCACTAACAACAATCGCATCATCGACGATAAGTCCAGTGGCCAACACCAGTGCTAACAAGGTTAAAATATTAACAGAGAAGCCAAGCGCCCAGATCAGCGCCAAAGAACCGATAAGCGCGACCGGGATCGCAAAAGCTGGAATAAGCGTCGCACGCCACGAGCCAATAAATACCCAAAGCGTGAATACCACCAACAATATGGTTATCACTAAAGAGCTCAAGACTTCATCTACGGATGAACGAATAAACTGTGCATCATCGGAGGTGACGAATAGCTCCAGATCTGGAAAGCGTACTTTTATCTTATCAACGAGCTGCAATACTTCATCTGAGATTTCAATGGTATTGGACTGTGCTTGGCGAATAATTTCAAGGCCAATTACCGGCTCTCCATCGAGTCTCACCACGAACGATGATATCGCTCACCTGTTCAGCGGTGACTGACGTGGCATCAGCACGGACAATTAACTGCTGATCATCCGACTTTAAACTGCCTGCTGGTACATCAAACGGGGCTTGTCTAAGCGCCGCAGCAACATCAGGAACAGTTAGATTAAAGCTAGTCAGTTTTAAGGGGTCAAGCCTTACGCGCAGCACCCGCTCTCTATCGCCATTCAAGCGCACATCAGCTACGCCCGGAATAGTTAAAAACTGTGGCGCTAAGTCTTTTTCTACACGTTCTGTTAACCCCTCAAGTGTCAAAGAGGCACTGCTTACGGTTAAAGATACCACCGCTTCTGCATCATTATCCGCTTTAATAATAGACACCCGCTCAACTTCTTCAGGTAGCTCTCTTTGTACTCGAGAAACGGATTCGCGTGTTTCGTTTGCTGCATCATCTAGGTTAATACCGGGACGAAATTCAACCACAATACGCGCATTATTCTCTTCACTTTGTGCACGAATGCTTTTTACACCACTGACACGTGCGACTGCGCCTTCTAACTTACTCGTTACTTCGGTGTCGACGGTCTCAGGCGAGCCGCCAGGAAACGATGCGGACACCGTTAAACGCGGCCTATCTACATCAGGCAGTTCACGAACTTCAACCCCGGCCAGTGCAGCAATACCTGCAATAATAATCAATAAATTTAATACAACGATTAATACCGGACGGCGAATAGCCATCGACGGTAAATCTTGCAACTGTGGTAACTCCGGTTTAGTCACGATTTATTCCTTCGCCAGTGCATTCGTCACCGCAATTTCTTGCCCAGGACGAAGACGTTGCACCCCTTCTACAACTAATAACTCTCTTGCAGCCAAATCGCCTGATACTAACAATTTACCCGGCAAACGCTGTTGGATTTTCACATCAATACGCTTAGCTTTGCCATCTACTTCTTTCCATACATATGGACCTGTTGCGCCCCAAAGTAATGCAGCTTCAGGAATAACGGCAAACTCTTCACCTAATACCGTTAGTGTTACTCTAAAGCTCATTCCAGGCAAAAAACGGTCATTGCGGTTTTCAAAGATGGCTTTGACTTTTAGTGTGCGGGCTGTTGGGTCTATTCTAGAGTCCATTTGCGCTATCTTTGCATCTATCCGTGTTGAATTATCATTCCAAGGTGTCAGCAGCACGCTATCGGTCGATTTAAGCATGCCATAGGCAGATTCCGGTGCAGCAAATTGAACATACAACTTATCAAAGTTGTCGATACTCGCAATCGCGGTTTGGGTGGTAATGCGATCTCCAACCTCAACGTCGGTGAGTCCCATTACGCCAGAAAAAGGGGCGATCACTTGGCGGTCTTCTAATTCATTCTTAGCTTGGATCAATGCGACCTTTGCTAAGTCTCTGTCCGTTACCGCTTTATCTAATTCATTAATTGGGACGGCGCCGCGCTTTTGGCTATCGGTTAGGCGGTCAACGGTACGCTGCGCATCTGCAAGACGAATTTTAGCTTCCTCAAGTGCCGCTTTTTGGCGACGTGAGTCTAGCTCCAATAGCAAAGTACCCGCTTCAACCTGATCGCCCGGTTTAAAATGTACCGCAGTCACCTTATCACCAATCGCGGGATACAAAATAACTGATTGAATAGCTTCAGCATTACCTACTGCCTGAATTTGCTGGCTACTGCTTTCAAATTGAATAGGCTCTGCAATCACTTGCGAAGGTTTAGCCAAAGCGGCATTGGTTATCAGCATAGTGGCCGTAAAAACCACCAAGCGCGTTACTTTACACATATTAACCTTAATAATTTCCATTGTTCTTAGCTATATTTGAGTGTAACAGTTAATCACTCATATCAAGATGAACTATTCGATAACACACAGTATAAGTGCGATAAGATGCAGTATGCCTTGCAGCGTTTCAAAGGCAAGATAAGCCCATGTAAAGTAAGGTAAAGTTATGTAAAGATTGAGGCAGAGTAAGGCGCGATAGGCTACCGCGCCAAATTATGTCTATTGTGCGGCCGCGCGCATTAGTCTGTCGTTAACATCGCGCCACTCAGGCGTTGTTGGTGGTGCTTCCAACAAAATCTCGGTTGCACTTGATTGATCCAACTGATGTAAACCGTGATAAAGTCCCTGCGCATACTTGGCTTTGTCAGCACCAAGTTTGAGATCCACCAGCTCGTTGTTTTCTGAATTCTCAGAGATCATTCGCTCAATTTGCAATGAATAATACATCACACCCGTGTTAGCTTCGCACTGGCCGCTTAGGCGAGTAACTAACTCTTCCGTTGACAACAGGGTAAGTGGCTTGCTTGGTTGGTAATGGGCTTTTACGTTACCGGGAACGGCTACGGTGTGCACATCAGGCTCATCCACTTTAATATTTAGCACCGCTTCGAGTTCAGCTTTGGTAATTGGTCCTGCTCGTAAAATCCTCGGTGTAGCAGAAGATATATCTACAATCGTAGACTCAAGTCCCACTTCACATGGGCCGCCGTCTAACACTGCAGCTATCTTGCCCGACAATCCAAACAAAACTTGCTCGGCGGTGGTTGGGCTGATTTTTTTGTAAGGATTAGCAGAAGGTGCGGCAAGTCCCGAGTTAATGCGCTGCAATAATGCCAGCATCGCGGGATGATTTGGCACACGTAAACCCACCGTTGGGTGCCCGCCAGTCACGATATCGCTCACATGAGCTTGCTTTTTGGCAACGATCGTCAGTGGCCCCGGCCAAAACGCATCTGCTAGCGCATCAAAGTAGTCTGGTAATGTTTCCACCCATTCAGTGACCAATGACTTATCGGCGAGGTGTACGATTAAGGGATGATCTGCTGGACGCCCTTTCGCTGCAAAGATTTTCTTTACCGCATCAGGTTGCCTCGCATCTGCCGCTAAGCCGTAAACGGTTTCAGTTGGAACAGCAACAAGTTGACCATCACATGTAAGCTCAGCCGCTTGCGCCACTGCGCTTGGATCAGTTGCCATTAAATGTAAGGTATTTAAGCTTGCTTCGCCCACGAGTCTTCTCACTGTAAAAAATGGACGCGAATTATAACCAATTTAAAATGCAAAGAGCCAGTACTACTGGCTCATGCGTAAAAGCTAACGTCAAAAATCAGTTTGCGTTATTCAGCGCTTGCGACCATCACAGTCTTCACGTTAACAAACTCTTTGATCCCAAAGCCGCCATGCTCTCTGCCATAGCCACTGTCTTTCACACCACCAAATGGTAAATTCGGTTGTGCCAGCGAATAGCCATTGATGTTCACCATGCCAGTGTCAAAATCCTTGATAGCAAGCTCCGTCGCACGTTGCGTGTCTTCAGAAAAAATACCGCCACCTAAGCCGTAGCGCGAATCATTTGCGACCATCATTGCCTCGGCCTCATCATTCACGCGAATAAGCGACGCCACAGGGCCAAATAACTCATCATCATACGCAGGCATGCCGGGTTTAACGTCCTCCAAAATGGTGACAGGATAATAAAATCCTTTTTGCTTTGGAATTTCTCCACCAAGTGTACAGTTTGCACCCGCATTAACCGATTCTTCAACTTGTTGGTGTAATTCGTCGCGTAAGTCTTTACGCGCCATTGGACCTAAGTCGGTGTCTGCTGCCGTTGGGTCTCCCACCTTGAGCTGCTTAAATCCTGCCACGAAAGCATCTCTAAATTGCTCATAGATTTCTTCAACAATAATAAAGCGCTTCGCGGCAACACAGGTTTCACCGTTATTGACAATACGACCTTGGATACACGCCGACACCGCTTTATTAATATCTGCATCTGCCAGCACCACAAAGGCATCGTTACTACCAAGCTCTAGGACGGTTTTCTTAGAAAGCTCAGCAGCTTGTTTTGCAACTTGTTTGCCTATTTTGTCACTACCGGTAAATGTCACACCGCGAATATGTGGATTCTTTATCAATTCGCTTGCCGTTTCGCCGTCTATTAACAGTGACTGGTAACAACCTTTTGGAAAACCTGCCTCTAGGTACAATTCTTCAATTAATTTAGCCATTCCAAATACATTTGAGGCATGTTTCATTACCGTGGTATTACCCGCCATAACGTTCGAAACACTGTATCTGATAACCTGATAAAGCGGAAAGTTCCAAGGCTGTATTCCTAAGATCACGCCTATTGGTTGATAGGTGATAATGGCATGTCCCTGCTCAAATACACGATGCTCATCCTGTAATTCTTTTTCACCATGCTCAGCGGTATAGCGGCAGATTTCAGCACATAAAGAAACTTCTTGCTCGCCTTGCTCCGTCACTTTGCCCATTTCCTCGGTCATTAGTGAGACTAACTTAGATTTATTTTGTTCAATTAAGTCAGCAAGCCTATTTAGCTTTTGCGCTCTTTGTGTGAAGGTGGTTTTCTTCCAAAATGAATAACAGTCATTGGCTAAGTCCACTGCCTTTTGCGCTTCATCCGAACTCATTAACGTATATTCGTTAACGGGTTGCTCTGTCGCAGGATTAATTGTAGTTACTGTGTTTGACATCATAAAGCTCCTTCAAGAAATTTAACGGCGTAAATCAAACTTTTAGATTTACAGCGATAACCTTTGAATAAGCAAGGAAGACACCAATCTGAAATCATTTCATATCTAATTGATTAATATGATTTAATTTTAATTTCGTACTAAAGAACAACTCATTTGAAGACGAGAATTAGAAAAGGCTACACACCCAATATGAAAAGTTTGCAAAGCGAAAGACGCGCGTGCATTAATATCTATTAGTAAAAGGTTTAGCAACAAAAAGGGACCATCTGGTCCCTTTGTCATGTATTTTTAGTTTAGTACGTCTTTAGCGCTTTTGACGTTGCGCTTCTTTTTGCGCTAACTTTTCTTCTTTACGCTTACGAATAGCATCCTGTGCTTCGTGACCGATATGACCTTCGCCGCGAAGCTTTGCCAGCTCAATTTGCTTTTGACGCTCAGCAAATCGTGCCACTTGCTCTGGTGTTAAGTCTTTATGGCAATGGTGACAAGACACCCCTTCCATATACTCTTCGAGTTGTTTTTCTTCTTCCGTGATAGGCATACGACAAGCATGACATTGGTCGTAGGACCCTTTATTTAAGTCGTGATCGACTGCAACACGGTTATCAAAGACAAAGCACTCGCCTTCCCACATGGTTTCTTCTTTTGGCACTTCTTCTAAATACTTTAGAATACCGCCTTCTAGGTGATACACCTCTTCGAAGCCTTGCTCTTTCATGTATGCGGTTGATTTTTCACAGCGGATCCCACCCGTACAGAACATAGCCACTTTTTTGTGCTGCTCTGGGTTAAGGTTATTTTGCGCCCATTCTGGAAATTCACGGAAAGTCTTTGTTTTAGGGTCGATGGCATTTTTAAACGTACCGATCTCAATTTCATAGTCGTTGCGAGTATCAACGAGCACAACATCAGGGTCTGAAATCAATGCATTCCAATCTTGCGGTTTTACATACGTACCAACCACTTCTTTAGGGTCGATACCTTGTACACCCATGGTCACGATTTCTTTCTTTAGCTTTACTTTAGTGCGGTAGAAAGGACAAGTTTCGTCGAACGACTCTTTAAAAACGATGTTATCAAGGCCCGGTTGTTTGTCTAACCAAGCAAGCAAAGCATCAATGCCTTCACGCTTACCAGCAACCGTACCGTTAATGCCCTCTTCGGCCAGTAATAGCGTGCCGCGAACTTCATTCGCTTCCATCACATCGTGAAGTGGCTGCCTGATCTCTTGATAGTTAGGTAAAGAGACAAATTTGTACATAGCACAAACAACGTATTGTTCTGACATTGTATTTTCCTAGATTTAAGCTTTGATTAGCTTACACATTAAGCATGACGATGTGTAAAGCACGAAAACCGAGTCGCAAACCCGGCGCTGAGGCGCGTATTTTACGGATTTTTGATTAAAATGCAAAAAACACAAATTCTATATCCGATAGCGTCTATGCTTTGGTATAATCTCGTGTTTTTAAAATTCAAGACTTGGAGAAATTGACTTGAGATTCACTGAACTTGGGATAGATACGCGCCTAGAACAACAACTGGCTCACCAAGGGATCACGGAACCTACCGAGATCCAAGCGCATGCCATCCCAACGGCTCTAGCTGGCCACGATGTTTTTGCGCAGTCTAAAACAGGCTCTGGCAAAACCCTTGCCTTCTTGCTGCCTGCCGTACAGCGTGTAATGAAACAAAAAGCGCTGAGCAAACGCGATCCGCGCGTGGTTATCGTTGCCCCAACTCGTGAACTCGCGACTCAAGTGTTCTCTGAGTGTCGTGCATTGTGTGCTGGCACTAATATTCAAGTCTGTAAGATTTTGGGTGGTGAAAACTACAATGATCAGGTAAAAGCGTTACGCCGCGACCCGCATTTTGTGGTGGGTACTCCTGGTCGTATTGCCGATCACGTTGAAAATCGTTCATTATTTTTAGGCGGTCTTGAACTGCTTATTTTTGATGAAGCAGATCGTATGTTTGACCTTGGCTTTGAAAAACAGTTAGACGTCATTAATGACTCTGCGGATCACCGCCAAAGACAAACGCTGCTATTTTCAGCCACGCTAGACCATACTCAAGTAGAAGCATCGTCACGTCAATTACTTAAATCGCCAAAGCGCATTATGTTAAGCAATGCCCACCAGCAGCATGAAGACATTAAGCAAGCACTCTACTTTGCCGATCATTTAGACCATAAAGAAGCGTTGCTTAAACATTTCATCACACAAGATGACGTAGGCCAGTGCATTATCTTTACCGCAACCCGTGGCGACACAGACCGATTAAGCAAACTACTAAATGAGATGTCGATTAAAGCGGTATCGCTGTCGGGCGATATGCCACAAAGTAAGCGCTTAGACATCATGGAAAGCTTCAGCCGTGGTATCTATAAAGTGCTCGTGACAACAGACGTTGCCTCTCGCGGCCTCGATTTGCTCTCTGTTACTCATGTTATGAATTTTGACTTGCCTAAGCAGGCAGAAGAATATGTCCACCGTATTGGTCGTACAGGACGTGCTGGGTTTAAAGGCACTGCGATTTCATTTGTTGGTCCTAAAGATTGGGATAGCTATGTGGCAATCAAAAACTATCTTGATGAACCACTACGTTTTGAAGAAGTCCCAGGTCTTGTTGGTAAATTCAAAGGACTTAAGCAAAAACCACAGCAGAGTAAAAATCGCCCTGCAGAGTCTACACCGAAGCAAACAAGTAAACCTAAGAAAAAGCCGGTTAAGAAATCACAACCGAGAAAAGTGGTCCCGCCACCGATTGATATTGACGGCTCTATGCCGATGCGTCGTAAACCAAAACCACAAACTGACGAGGAATAATCATGTTAGGTCAAATCAAAATGTTAACCATTGAAGAGCTTACCGCTGAAGGCGCTTATTTAAACGGTGGTGAGCTTGGTGATGTGTTTCTTCCTCGAGCAGAAGTGCCAAAACACACCGAAGAAGGTGACTCTGTTGAAGTGTTTATCTATTTGGATAACTTGGGACACGCAACGGCAACAACCAAAAAGCCACTTGCACAAGTCGGTGAATTTGCCCTGCTTCGCGTAAAAGAGATCAATAAAGTTGGTGCTTTTATGGATTTGGGTATCGAAAAAGACGTGTTAGCGCCTTTCAATGAACAAAAACCAAAAATGCGCGACGGCTATAGCTATTTGGTTAGGCTTTACCTAGACAACGCCAGTAAGCGTATTTGTGCGTCTAGTGCGTTGGGTAAGTTTTTAAGTAAATCAAAAGCCGAGTACGAAAAATTCGAAGAAGTAGACCTAATCGTCGCGGCAAAAACCGATCTTGGCTATAAAGTGATAGTCAATGAAAAACACTTTGGATTGGTCTTTTTCAATGATGTATTTAAGCGCATGTATATTGGTCAGCGCATGAAGGGCTTTGTAAAAGCAGTTCATGACGAAGATAAGATTGATATCGTGTTAGAAAAGCCGGGTATTGGTAAGGTTAAAGACCTTGCGGAAATCATTTATAGCAAGCTCGAAGAAAGTGGGGGCTATTTACCGCTAGGCGATAAGTCAGATCCTGACGCAATCAAGCGTACTTTCTCTACCTCTAAAGCTAACTTTAAAAAAGCCATCGGTGGTTTGTTTAAAGACGGCCGAATTGATATTGAAGCGACTTCTATTTCAATTCGTAAGTCTTAAACGCACACAATACTTAGCAAGTCTCAAACTGAGACTTGCTTGTCACATTACACTTACTTCAAGCATATCTCGCCATTTATCTACCGCTTTTAATCCAAGTTCAAATCCCAATTTATAATCTGACTTTAAGGTCTCTGGGCTTGAGCCTAAAATCATGGATTCCAGTGGTCTATTGGGCGCTATTTGAATGACGTTAACATCTTCGGGTGGTGAATTCATAAAGTTAACCGCATCGGCATAGCGACTTTGATAGTGATGATACATTTCAAACATTCGAGGAGATTGATTAACGCGTCGCATGATTGGCTTTAAGCGCTCAAGCACAGGCATTTTGCCATCGTCATGTGCCTCAATGGTTCTGATCACCCAAATAGTCTTTGCCCCTTGACTGTGTGCCCAGCGTACGGGTAAAGGATCGGCTACACCACCATCCATCATGCCGTGACCCGCAACTTTAACGCCTGGACGATATAAAAAAGGGATTGCACTAGAAGCCTTTAAATGGGTAAACATGTTATCGTGCCAGGTATGCAAATAATGTGGCTCAAGCGAGTCTAAGTGACTTGCAACCGCATAAAAGTTACTTTCCGGCGTGAGGTGATTAGGCTCAGTTGGAAACCGTACTTTGCCGCTGTGCTCTACTTGTTGAAAATACCAATCCAAGTCAATGACATTACCACCGGTAAAAAATCGCGCGGGACGGAAAAACTGCTGCTCCGTCGTCAGAGATTCGATAGCGGTTTGCGCATATTGACTTGCGCGAGCACAATAAGCCGCGAGGTTTTGTGCGCCCGCGGAGACACCCACTTTTAAATCAAAAGGCGTAAACTTTTTCTCAAGAAAAGCATCCAGCACGCCCGCTGTAAAAATACCTTTTTGGCCTCCGCCCTCGGCGATAATTGCAGAGCGTATGTTATCTGTCATGTTGTGCTCTTTTTTGTATAAGCCTATGCGCATGCTATTTTAGTGTGGGCAAAAACCTCGAAATTCAAGCTTCCATACCACTTAGCAATAAAAAATGCCCTGCTGAACAGAAATGTTCAAGCAAGGCATTCATAACATCCACTGTGTGATTAATATGTGTTTAGAGTTTGCTTACAGAACTCTCTGCAGGCCGTTTTAAAAAGCTGACTAATAGTGCGGGTAAAATGGTGAGTGTGACGATAGTTGCCATAGCAATACCACAAAGTACTATCATGCCAACGCCTCGATAAAGTTCAGATCCTTCTCCTGGAATAAACACCAATGGCGCAAGACCGCATAAGGTTGTCATCGTTGACATCACAATCGGTTTTAATCGCGTTTGTAGCGCTGAGATCACCGCCTCAAAAACACTCATTCTGGTACTCTCAAGATTTCTGCGGCTTTGATCCACAATCAGAATAGGGTTATTCACCACAGTCCCTAACAAGATTAGAAAGCCAAGCATAGTGATCATGTCAAAAGGCTGGTGGAAAGTGCCTGTTATGCTACCAATACCATTAATAGCAATTAGTCCAAGTAACCCCCTGCCATGCCAAGCGGCACTGTTGCCATAATGAATAGCGGATAGCCCCAATGCTTGAAGATTGCGACAAGTAATAAGTAACACAGCGCTAATGCAACGACAAAATTACTGCCCAGCGCTTCTTTGGTTTTGTCTAGTTGATCGGCAGCACCACCGATACTCACATTGACACCAGGAAGCAGATCGCCCTGCCTCTGAAGCTGCGGTAATAATTCAGCTCTTACTAATTCCTGTGCTTCCTCTAGCGCAACATTTCTTGGTGGAATAATATATACAGTCACGGTTCTACGTCCATCAACTCGACGCAAACTATCACTGTCTGCTTTTTCTCGTAGATCGGCCAAAGCGCTCAGCGGGATCAGTCCAGCTTTGGTCACAACCGGAGATTGCGCTAACTGCGAAAGACTTTGCTGATTACCCGACTCAGAAAATAAAAAGACGTCTACTTTGTCATCGTCTAATATCAACTCGTCAACATATGCGCCATCACTCAGGGCTGCGACCGTATAGCCGAGTTCGTCAGCACTCATGCCCACTTCAGCCAACCGTTGCCACCTTGGTTGAATTTCTATTAGCGGTTGGTCGAGTGTCAGAGAAGATGGCGCAGAATCCACTTGTGGATTATCAAAGACCTCCCCCGCTAACCGATACACTGCATCTGCCGCCCGGTAGAGCGCCGTTTGATCTGTACCGCTAATATCCAGAGCCACCGCTCTTGAACCGCCATCATTACTGGAGATAATCGAGCCTCTAGAAGAAAATGCGCGCATTCCTGGGTAGCTTCTAAACTTGGTCGTGATTGCCTCCATCATTTCATCGATGTATTCACGGTTGTATGGTTCACTCAATAGCCAAATGCTACCAACACCAACAGACATCGAATAATACTTTAAAGGTGGCAACGACGTGTTACCTGATACAAAATCGCTGTCATCGTTTTCCAAATGCTTATTTAAATAAGGAAGTAGTTCATCGCCAATCTTTTGCATATGGCTGAGGTTATAGCCCGGAGGCGCTATCATCATAGAGAACGCTTTTGGCTCCTCTCCCTCCGGCAAATATTCGGCTTTAGGCATAAATAACCACGCACCACCGACTAACAACACACTACCTAATACAATACACACTATGCGAGCACGCGTACTTGATAACATCGCCGGAATAAACGTTGGCAGTTTAGGTGTGGACAACATGCCACTGGAGATTTCCTTACAGGCAAAATTTGCATTAGCAGCAGGCACCACAAACAAGGCCACCAACATAGAAGCAATAATTGCAGCAGAAATCGCAATTGCGACATCGGAATACAGCTGTCCGGCTTCTTGCTGAATAAATAAAATAGGTGCGAATACCAACACTGTGGTCAGGGTTGAAGCGAGCACCGCAGGCCATACCTCTTGAACTCCGGTAACGGCAGCTTGAAGTTTGTCGAGACCCCGGCGTCTGGCTTGCTCTATGTTCTCAAGTACAACAATGGTGTTATCAACCGTCATGCCAATGGCGAAAGCAACGCCGGCGAGGGAAATCACGTTGATCGTTCTGTCAAATAGCAACAGACCCAAAAATGCCGCGATGGTACAAATTGGAACACCCATCACACCAATAAAGGTCGAGCGTGGGCTTTTTAAAAACCAAAACATCACCAGAGTCGCAAGCACCGCACCCAGCGCTAAATTAGTCCAAACATTTTCAACAGATCCTTTAACGTAACGAACATCATCGCTCAATAGCGTCAGTTGTAGTCCATTGCTTGCGAGCATATCACGGTTGATGCGAGCCACTACCTCCATCATTTCTTCTTTAATGGCCATCACATTAGAGCCGCTTTCTCGTCTCACCGAGAGCATTAAGGCTCGCTCACCATTGTTATAGGCAATATCGCGCACTTCATAATGATCAAGCTTTACCTGAGCGATGTCTTTGAGCTTAACTGTGGTGCCCGCACGGTGACTGACTACCAGCTCTTCTAGCGCTTTAGCTGACTCAAAGCGGCCGACCATACGCAGTAAATAACGCCGTTTACCACTGTCTATATCGCCAGCAGAGGCATCTTGGTTACGACTGCGTATTGCATTTCTAACGTCAACTAAACTAATTCCACGGCTCGCCAATTGTTCTTGATCTACTAAAATTTGTACTTGATAGAGTGCACCACCGCGCACACCAACCTGAGATACTCCGCTGACTCTTTCCATTTCTGGACGGATAAAGTCTTCGGCGTAATCGCGAAGCATATCGATATCAAGATTGAGTGGATTTCCCGGTTGCGGCTTTAGATTAAAAAACATAAAGGCATTGCTCGAAAACGCGCTGCTGTATAACACCGGCTGGTCGACGTTTTCAGGATAATTTGGCACTTGAGATAACGCATTACTCACGTTTATGAGCGCTTCGTTGACGTCGACACCAAATGGAAACTCAAGCTCTATCTCAGCCTCACCAGTATTGGCATAACTGGACATGCGAGTTAGATTCGCAAGTGAGCGAAGATACCTTTCCTGCTCAATAAGTATTTCTTTTTCAACATCTTGTGGCGTTGCTCCGGGCCAATTGGTCACTACAGTGATGGTTCTTACTTCAAGATCTGGGATCATTTGCACCGGAATTTTAAACGCCGCAACAATGCCCAATATCGAACAGATCAATACCGTGACAGCAACTAAAATGGCGTGATTTACACTGGCTCTTAACATCACCCGCACCTATAAACTCGGTACAATGTTTAATGCCTGGCCTTCTTGCAATAACTCATTGCCTTCAACCACCACTTGCTGTCCTATCTCTAAGCCAGATATAACTTCAATATGACCATTAATTCGCTCACCAATTTGAACGTTTAACCGCTTTGCTTGACCGTCAACGGCCACAAAGACACTAAACCCGCCGTCGGGATGACGCAAAATCGCATCGCTAGGAATAATCACGCTGTGGTCTTGTGCTCGAATGAGCGGCAGTTTTGCCGTAGCCGATGCGCCGACACGCAACTGCGCACCTTTTGGGATTGCCAATCTTAATAAAAACGAGCGACTAGTTTTGTCAACGACCGGAAGTTTTGCCAATACATGCGCTTGATGCTGCACGCTCGGCGCGCTTGCAACACTAAAACTAACGACACGGCCGAGATTAATAAGCTGAAAGTATTCTTGTGGCACTTGCAAATCGAGCCACAAAACATCGCTACTCACTAACTCAAACACCGTTTGTCCGCGCGTCACCCACTCACCTAAATTAACTGTGCGCTTTGCAATCACCCCCGTAAAAGGCGCTTTTAATTGGTGGCGGTTAACGAGCTCTCGCTGATAAGCTATCTTAGCTTGTGCTTCTAAAAGAGAGGCTTCTGATGCTTGTAACTTAGCCTGTCTGTCAGCAAGCTCTGTTTGCGCAAATAATTTTTGCTGCGACAGCGACTGTGCCTCTTTTACCAACCTTATCGCATTGTTGCGTTCGACCTTGGCACGCTCAAGTGCTGCTTCTGTACTTTTCAGCTCAGCTTTTACTAAGGCTACATCGAGACTCAGTAGTACAGCATTTGCCTTAACAATATCACCGGCTTCAGCTGAGATCTTAGTGATTACACCATCGGTTAAACTTGACACTTGTGCGTGTTGTGCTGCACTAATTGAGCCCGTTAAAGACAATGTTCGTTCGAGCTGTTGTTGCTTTACACCAGTGACCACAACGTTGACCGCTGCAGCATAAAGATTAAAGGATAAAAGAGAGAGTATTAAGCAAACGCATTTCATGTAGTTTGTTCCAAAGTTAAAAACATTATTCCTTTCAGTAAACACTTAGCAATAGCACCTACTGATCTCGACTAAGCATTGCAGCTGGCGAGTTTATATCACTATAACGCCGACACACTAACACAAATAAAAATCATTACCATCCAAACCAGATAAATGACCTCAAAAGTGTAGTTTGTGAAATAATGAATGAACAAAGAATATACGGGAATAACGCTTGGAATAAAGTAGACATAAACGTTGCTATGCCTACTTTAAGGAGGGTCAATTACAGTGATTTAATTTAACAATACAAGTGAGGTTACATTACGAACACCTGGATGACTCATATAGTCATTTTTAATCCCTGCAACTCTCAATGATTTACCAATCAAACTCGGGTTAAGCTTGGGACTAAATACATCGCGCTGAGCTGCTTCCAACTTAATATATAGTTTGTTGCCAGCAACAGTTGAGTCGCTTAATTCAAGCGCATAGATATCGTTTACAGCTGCTGTGATTTTGCCACTGACTACCACTGCCGAGCCATTATTCAGCGCTAATACGTCAGCAACACTCATATCACTTGATGGCTCTGTCGTTGTACCAACTGTTTGTATTTCACTGACTTCTCGTATCCCCGGTGCACTCATATACGATGAGCGAACACCTTTGATAACTAAAGTAGAATCAAGAATGGATGGATTAAGCTGCGGACTAAATGCAGCACGCTGGTGACTTTCAAGTTTAACATTTATCGTATGATTTGGATTTTGGCTGTCCTCAAGTACTAAAGCATAGATATCATTAAGTGCAGATTTAACACGCCCTACAAGCTCAATTTCATTGCCCTCGGCGGTTGCAAGTGCCTGCTCAACCGACAATGCCACTGGTGCCATCTGAATATCGCTTACATAACGAATACCAGCCTCACCCATATAGCTGTCTCGAGTACCAGTCACTATAACTGATTGACCAAGGATCTCTGGATTGAGTTGCGGGTTAAAGTCACTGCGCTGAGCAGATTCAAGCTTTACGTTGATACTTAGTGATGCGTTGGCAGTATCTGTGAGTAATAGGCCATAGATGCCGTTTACTTCGGCTGTCACTTTACCTAACACAGCAAATTTAGACCCAGTAGAAGCAGCAAGGGCCTGTGCTACAGAAATCGTGCCATCAGGAGTTGGCTCTGGATCGGGATTAGGATCTGGGTTGGTTTGCCCTGAACCATAAGGCGCATTGAAAGAGTTATTTTTATAGCTATCTGTATTCCACGCATCAAAACCCGATGCAGGCGTCCCCCATGGCTGGCCATTATTTGGATCAGACATTTCTTGCGCCGCCATTGGCACAGGCGTTACTTCACCGCTTGCATGACCATTAGTACCATCAAAGTATTGATACGACTCAGGAGTCGCTAGCCAGTTGATGATATTGACCGAAAGAACAGCCGCATTACCACTGTCTGTCCAGCCGGGGTACGTCTTTTTACTATTGCTATTATCCTGACGCTTGTATTTAGGTGTAGCGTCTTCAATTGGGGAAGAATCACCAATAAATGCGGCTTTGCCTAACCCAGCTTTTGAGATAGCAACATACGGGCCTTCATTTCTACCACCAAAGTAAAGTCCATCATCTTTAGCATGACGCCACTTAGCTGGTGTATCTGAAGGTGAAAAATAAACCAAGCCTTTCGCTTTTTGTTCATCTACAATCGCAAGCGTCGCGCCGGCGGCCATCAATACAGGAGTAACTCCGAGTGTGATCCCTTCTGTTTTGCTCGCAGACTCAATACCACTTACGCCTTGCTTGTAGTCAGCGGCATTAAAGCGAAAGCGGATCCCAAAATTTTCTGCAAGCCATCCCATGTCTGCTGATTTTGGATTACGCCAGTCACCGTACTCACCACCTAGATTATACTTAGCCAGATCTGAGCGGTTGTAGCCGTTAAAGACTTCAGTGGCATCCCACGTATTTAGATTACGATCCGCGTCATAATGATCTGCAATAAAAAATATCCCTTTTCCATCCGCTACAAACTGCAATAACGCCGCTTGCTCTGATTGAGTGAAAGGACGGTTAGTTTCTGCCAATACAAAGACATCGGCATCTTTAATCGCATCATAGCTGATAACCGCTTCATTTTGATTGCTTTGAGAGGTACGGTCGTCAAAGAATCTAATCTTGCCGTCATTGTTTAAATCAACACCACGATATTCTTTTACGGTATATCCTTCATTAACTAATGCATCCGCAAAGTCTGAAAACGCACCGTCAATAACCCAATCAGCGTTTCCTTCAACGCCACCGTGTGACACATCAAATAATACTGTCTTACCATTGTTGTTTGTGCTTGGTGTTTTGACTGGAATGTGGTTATTCCAGTCATACGGCTGCGCTGCAAATACAGAGGTGGATATAGCTGCAGCCAAAACTACGCTGCAAAGCTTGAAGTTTACTTGTTTCATTCGTCAAATCCCGTTGAAAATTATAAAAAGAAGCAATAAAAAAGCCGCCAGAGTATGGCGGCGTAGTGTATTAGTTCAGCGGTTGTGTTAAATCCAGCTGATAAAGTGCAAAACCTCTTTCGTCGGTTTTGCCGGTAGGTAGAATATGATTAAATTGCTGACTGTAAGTTTCAGCATCTGCACTGGTTGAGCTAAAGAATTCAATATTGGCGCCAACCACAGGTGCAAATGACCAGTTCATATCGGCGGACGGATCAAGTCCTTCAGCACCATTTTGGTCGCTAACAAAAGTTATATAGTCAGCAACGACCTGACGGTTCTCATTTGGCGAGTCAACGACGATTTTATCTCCCTTAATATTTGGGAAATTACCGCCACCAGATGCACGATAGTTATTCGTTGCTACCAAGAATACTTGGTCATCCTTCACCAATTCACCTTGATACTTCAATGCCTTAATGCGATTACCGTTTGACACCTTTTCACCATTTGCCGCGTAGCGTGCAGGCTCAGTGACATCAATTTGATACGTCACACCATCTAGTACATCATAGTTATAAGAAGGAAAGTCTGGATTGATCAGCGCTTGAACGCCTTCAGTATTCGGTGTGATTTGATTGAACTGTCCTGCAGACATTTCAAGCCATTCGCGCACTTCGCTGCCCTTGAGCTTCAACACCTTAAGTACGTTCGGATAAATGTACATATCTGCAACGTTACGATAGGCGATATCACCTGCTGGTATTGCGGTGAAGTCATCTGGCCCGCCACGCCCTGCTCTAAAAGGCGCACCCGCAGACAAAATGGGTAATCCATCAAGCTCAGTACCTTGCACGATTTTTGCTGTATACCATGCTTGTGCGTCGGTCACGATTTGGATTGAGGGATCGTCATTCACTAGCGCAAAATAGCTGTTCACTGTGTTGGTGATTTTAGCAAAAGGTTCATTCACCCATGCGCGAGTTTCAGCATGCTCACGATGTACCGCCGCTTCAATTGCCGCATCGCTTTCAACTAATGATACCGTGTTACGATTTTCATCCGTTTCATAGATTGGTTTCAATGTCGACTGTGAGTCAACCACCACCCATTTACCTGATTTAAATTGGATATCTAGGTCAATTACACCAAGATGATTGCCCCAAAAACCTGGCATTACAGCCGCAACGCCATTGATTGTGCCTTTATCGTTATCAACACCATGTGCCGCTAAGTCTGCGTAGCCCGAACCAGGGAAGTTTGCATGCGCGTGACCAAACATAATGGCGTCTATATCATCCACCTTGGACAAAGCATAAGATGCATTTTCAGCCATTGGCTTATCGGCTGACACGTCTAGACCTGAGTGCGGAATAGCAACGACAATATCCGCGCCTTCAGCTTTCATTTTAGGCACGTAGTGTTTTGCCATTTTTACGATGTCTTTGGCTATCACTTTGCCTTCAAGGTTGGCCTTATCCCATTGCATGATTTGCGGTGGAACAAACCCGATAAAGCCGACTTTAATCACCTGAAGTTTGTCATTCTCGTCAAAGAATTGCTTTTCTTGAATTAGGTAAGGCTTAAATAACGGCACATCATTTGTTTCATCTTCGTCGCCATCAACCTTAAATACGTTTGCACTAATATAGGGAAAATTCGCATCGTCGATTGCTTCGTCTAAAAACGCTAAGCCAAAGTTAAACTCATGATTACCAATATTTGCGACATCGTACTCTAGTGTGTTCATGGCCTTATAAACAGGGTGAACTTCTCCCTCTTTGAGGTTTTTTATCTTCGCCATATAGTCGCCAAGCGGACTACCTTGGATCAAGTCGCCATTATCTACCAGCATGGAGTTTTTAACTTGGCTTCTCGCTTGATGGATTAACGCCGCGGTTTTCACTAGACCCACTTTGTCATCTTGCTTGTCTGAGAAGTAGTTGTAGTTCAATACATTTGCATGCAAATCTGTGGTTTCTAGTAAACGCAAAGACACCGCAGTGCCCTCTTTTGGAATATCAGGTCCTTTCGGCACGTTTATATCAACATCGTTATCTGAATCTGAGCAACCAGTAATAATGCTTGTGGCACCGCACAGTAGTGCGATTGGAAGTAGTTTTGTTTTCATAAGTCCTTTCTTTACTTTGTTTGCATACCCGTGCGCATGCTTTTAGTTATTTCAGTAATACCAATTCTCGTCTCTTCTTATTCCACTTCATAGAAGCTGAACCAAGAAGCACAGCGAGTTAGTATAAACCGTTGCGTTTTGCGTGGCGGGTGTCACTATACGAGGGAAAAAAGTCAAGAAAGCTAAGCTTTTATGGCAGTTAAGTGCTAGAAATATGACGATACTAAGTCAGGAGAAGTGAATTAACTTTAAAGTGATAAATATACAAAAAAGCCTCCACATTGGAGGCTTTAATTGCTTGCTTAACATTTAGTAATACTTAGTCTTCGAACTCTACTTTTTCTGCTTGAATATAAGTTTCACCATCCACGGTTACTAAATAGCCCTCCACTTCAACGTTTTTACCCGTTGCAATATCAGACTGTTCACCATCTTCAAACTGAGTTTGCTCAGACACTTTAATTTTTTGGCCAAGTACATAAAACATGGTTGCTGAATCAACCTGCGTGATTGCCCCCTCAACTTCTACGTACTTTATTGCTTGAAACTTTAGCTCTTTAGCAACCACTGTCACGCCATCTGTGCTGTATCCTTCGACTTCCACTTCTAAACCATTGTCTAGCTTTTCAAAATTACCATGCTTAAACTCTGTGTTTGCGTTAACTTGAACACGCTGCGCGCCGAGATTGAACTGATAATCAAACGGAGAGTCCTTAACTAAGTCTTCGATAACCCCCGCAATCTCTACTTCTTCGGCAGCGTCATCATCAAATTCAACTTCCTTAGCCAATAGTACGTTATCTTGGGTTAACACCCCTTCGACTTCAACAGAGACGCCATCAGCTAAGTTTTCACGGCTGCCATCTTTAAACTCAGTATTGTTATCCGTGGTAATTGAAATGCCATTCACCATAAACTCAGACGCTGAGACAAAGTTGGTGACATTACCTTCAACTTCAAGCTCAATGCCGTCTTCAGATTCGATTTCAATTTTAAGCGCAAAAACTGAGCCGTCGGCACGCTGAATCGCTTTGACTTCAACAAAGTCGTCATTGACAAATATGCCGTTTTTAAACTCAGTGTTTTCATTAAAAAACACAGTTTTACCATTGAGGCTAAAAGTTGCATCGACAGGGTTAAAGTCCGAAACCTTACCTGTTAATTCAAAAGTTCGGTCATCAAAGTCGTCTTCCTTGTCGTCAACCTCAACTTTAGTTGCGATAAGTGCATCGCCTTGGATCACATAGTCAACTTCCGCGATATCACCTGCCGCCACTTTTTCAAAAAATACAGTTAGATCAACATCACTCTCAAGCTCAAGTTCGGTTGCTCCATTGATGGCAAAGACCAGTTTACCAACAGTGATAGTCTGCTCAGCTGCATTCACAGCAGTAACTTTTCCTTCAACTTCATGCTCTTGCTGATCATTAAAATCACTCGCAGAGATGCGCTCTAAGTCTCTTACAACATAAGCATCTTCAAAGCCAAAAGCTTCAATTTCAACGACATCGCCAATATTAAGCTTCTCGAGTTTTAACTCTTTGTCCTCAGCATCTGACTCATCTTCAAATTGGGTATAGTTATCTACAAAATAACTGCTACCAAATACCGTTAGTGTTTGTGCTTCAAGATCAATTGCGTCAATTACACCAGTTAGTTCTATTTCTGACTGTTTATCAAAGCGTACTTTTTTGGCGATTAAACCTTCTTCAGTTGCAACTGCAAGTACAAATACACGCATACCGACTTGTAAGTCGTCATCGTCGCCTTTCTTAAAGTCAGTCTCATCGCTCAATGTAAAAGTATGGCCGCCAATTGCAAAAGCATCGTCACTGACTTGCGTTACTATTCCTTCGAATTTTGCCACCGCTCCCGAAGGCGCTGAATTGGCGCTTTCAACTTCGACGCTATCCGCAAGTAAAACGCCTTCTACAGGTAAGTTTGATGCCTCTACTTCTACTATTGCATCATTTTCTATTGTGCCTTCAACCGCTGTTGCTTGACTGTAGTCAACAATAAGCGCCCCTAATTTAAATGTCTTGGCATCGAGGTTTAGTTCAGAAACCTTGCCTTCAACCTCAAACTCGCCATTTTGTTCTTCAACATCAATACGGGTAGCGATGTATTGACCCTGCCCTTGATGCAGCGCACTGATCTCAACAAAGTCTCCCGTATTTAACTCAGTAAATGCGATAGTGAGCTTTGTGCGCTTATCGACACCAAATTCTTGACCTAAAACAGTAATTGTTTGATTTGCATAGTCTACTGCGGTCACTACACCTTTAGCGGTTGCATCGTAGGTAATAGAGTCTGCCACCGCAAAGCCACCATCTGCTCCTTGTTTACCTTGTAAGTCAACCTGCATACCAACTTTAAGGTTTGCTTGTTGCTCTGGTGTCGTTTCATAGCGCACACCGTTCACATACACACTGCCAAATCCCGTTACTGTTCCCTCTGCATTGACTGATGTCCGGTAGGTGATGGTGATTGTTTCTTCTTCATTGCTGCTTAAATCAACGGTGATTGATTCTTCATTGGGTTGATAAAGTGCCTGATTTACAGAGCGAGAGGTAGCGGTTAGCTTATATTCACCCGTTGCAAGCGCACTGAGTGTAGTGGTAGTAGAAATATCTTCGCTATAGCTTGATGGACCTGTTAGCGTTAGGTCTGCCTCAGCATCAGAGGGTAAGCCCTGTACAATGACTTTTATTGAACCTTTGGCTCCGGTGTTATCGCCAGGTTGTTGCGGATCGTCATCACTTCCGCCCCCACATGCGACCAGAAGGCTACTTGATGCCAATAATGATGGTAATAACCATTTTCTATCCATTACATAATCTCCTAAATTTTTGGCTCATTTAGTACATGCAGCTGCTTTGCCACAAAAACTTAACATGCACTCTAGACGGCCAAAAATGAATACCCGCTTTATTACTGGTACCTTGGTATCCACCTAATTGGAGACTGATATTAAATTGGTTTGCTTGTTGAAATAACTATCTTAATGAGACCCGCGCAGCTGCAGATGAAAGTTTTTTAGAATTCGTATTGTATCACCACACTTCCATGCGATTTACTTGGCAGTCATCTGCATCAAAGTACTTTTTCATCACCTCTGGAAATGGGCCATTGCCGTGAGCATTCCTGTTATTCTTAAACTGGATCTCCATAGATTTGTGATAGTACTCGTCAATCGGTTGAGTAATATCCATAAACCTATTCATTTGTGACCAATCGTGAACATCACCTCCCCCTGCAATACCTATACGATTTCCAAACCAATAATGTTCTGGGTATTTTCTACAACTTAAGTAACCCGTTTGCATCGATGCGCTGCCTCGCATATTTTTTACTTCTGGACCAACAACATACTCAAGATCTTCAATGGGGATATAAAATGGCTTTCTGAATAAGGTGTACGGCGTTTTTACCAGACCGGTATGGCGATTAAACTCTATTGCATCAATAAAACGAATTGCATTCCCTATCTTGAATATTATTAAAGGGAATGCAGTCAGTAAAAACAGCCCTAACCATGAATGCCAAGCTGGCATACTGCCGTCTGTCATACTAACTACTAATAAACTTATTCCAGCCAAAGGACCCCATACCAATGAAAGCAATCTAAGTGACCATAGCCCTGGAGAGCGCGGTACAGAAACAATCTGGCCATCACATTTACTCGAGTAACTTACGCCACTAAAGTCGTCTCTCGGCGCAAATCTGTCTTTACAGGGTTTTGCTTCTTTAAACTTACAACCGTTTAGTTCTTCAGCCTTGGCTAAGCGTTCCTCATAGCTTAAGTTATGAAGATGGTCTTTTGGTAGTTCTTCATAAAAAATACCGCTAAGACGGTAACCTGTTTCTCTATCTATATATGCGTCAGTTTTTGCAAAGTCTTCTTTTTCTTCTTCGGTAGCTTCTTCGCGGTATTTTCTGTTTCTTTCTTTAGCCCTCTCAATTAAATAAATATTCCGCTCTTCCTGAGTCATCTCTTCAATCTTTTTCATCAACAACTCCTTTTAGTTGACTACCATAAAGCACTTGTAATGATTAACGCCCTACCACACTTCCATGCGATTTACTTGGCAGTCATCTGCATCAAAGTACTTTTTCATCACCTCGGGAAATGGGCCATTGCCGTGAGCATTCCTATTCTTTTTAAACGTATACTCCATAGCACTGTGATAGTACTCGTCAATTGGTTGAGTAATATCCATAAATCTATTCATTTGTGACCAATCGTGAGTATCGCCACCTCCCGCAATACCAATACGATTTCCAAACCAATAGTGCTCGGGGTATTTTCTACAACTTAAGTAACCCGTTTGCATCGATGCGCTGCCTCGCATATTTTTTACTTCTGGACCAACAACATACTCAAGATCTTCTATGGGGATATAAAATGGCTTTCTGAATAAGGTGTACGGCGTTCTTACCAATCCGGTATGGCGATTAAACTCGATTGCATCCACAATACGAATTGCATTCCCTAATTTGTACATTATTAAAGGGAATGCAGTCAGTAAAAACAGCCCCAACCACGAATGCCAAGCTGGCATACTGTCGTCTGTCATACTTACCCCTAACAGACAAATCCCAATGATAGGGCCTAATACCAACCCATGTAGCCTAATAGACCATAATCCAGGTGAGCGCGGTACCGAAACAACCCGACCATCGCATTGGCTAGGGTAACTTACACCACTAAAGTCGTCTCTCGGCGCAAATCTGTCTTTACAGGGTTTTGCTTCTTTAAACTTACAGCCGTTTAATTCTTCAGCCTTGGCTAAGCGTTCCTTATAGCTTTGATTATGGAGATGATCTTTTGATAGTTCCTCAAAATAGATACCACTAATAAGGTATTTGCTCTCTCTATCAACATATTCACGTATTTCTTCTCTTACTTTTTTCTCTTCTTCTGTGGCTTCTTCTCGATAATACCGTTCTCTTTCCTTAGCTCTTTCCTTTAGATATTTATCTAACTCCTCTTGAGTCATATCTTCAATCTTTTTCACTCTCCGTTTCCTTCTATCTTATTGGCGGCCTTTCAGGAAATCTGAACTTTTGATTTAATCTGGATAATTCTTTGATATATCTAACCCCTTTATTGATCAAATAACCATCGCCTTTTTTGGTCACCACCGTTGGTAAAGAGTACAACTCAGTTGCGCTCTCGATCACTTTTTTACCTTTACCATTGGGGTAGCTTTCTACTTCTATGATTAACTCAATAGAGCTACCAACTTCTAGGTTTAATAGTTCACAGAGCCTTCCTTCAGTGAACTCAAAGTAATAACCAGTTCGATTAGGATATATTTTCCAACCACTGCCAAGCTTGGCCAACTGATGATGATTTATCTCGTGTATTTTGTCATCACCATCTTTTGACCAATAAAAACGAGCAGAAAAGCCTTCTAATTCATTGGTTAGTGGCGCGCTTACCTGCACCTTAAACACACTTAAAAATCTTTGAATATTTATCGCAGGCGAGTACAACATACTATAAAAATCGGTTAACGCATTTTCCATTTTTTGCTGCCATGTTGACGCCCTTACAGCAGAAGATTTATTGCTATCGTCTTTATATTTTTGTTGTTGCTTTTTACTCCAAGGACAAGCATTTAGCCAAGCCTCAATTTCAGACTCATGAAAAATAAGCAGCAAACCAGCGCCAATTAAGATAATCAATAAACCCAATAGCCCTAGCGCACTTGCAATAGCGCCAAATGTTGCGACTGCGCCAACACTTAAAGCGGAAATTAAATGTGTTGCAGCGACTAAACTTGCTGAAGCGGTTAGTGACAAAAAACCCACCATCATCGTCATATTGGCATAATATAATGCAGTATCTCCGCTTTCCTTTTCTAACATCGCATCCTTAAACGCAACATAAGCGCTAACGACAGCGGCAAGTAGCGAAACCGCGTTTGCTGTAAAAACCAATACCCCTCTTAATACGACCATACCTGAAACATGCGATGCTGAGTTTTTCAATATGGCGTTGACTTGTTTGGGAGTTGGTAACCCAGCCTTTTTTTCTACCACATTCGCACCGATGTTGATCATAATATCGGTAAAATCAAGAATTGCTGAGGCTTTTGTAAGCCCACTTGCACTGGCATTTTTCATTGTATCGAATAAATTAACTGCCTCTAATGCAGCAACAAAAGACAGTATCCCGTTTAATGCTATATTGTAAGTATCAGGTCTTACGCCAAATTTTGAGAGTCTCTCCAAAGCATCCACGTCTTTTTTGAGACCATCCAGCTCCCAGGTATTTTCATTGATCTTTCTTAATTTGTCTTTAAAGTCGGTCCGCATTTCATTACGCTCAAATATGGCCTCCTCAACCTTACTCGCATCCAACACCAGTACTTTTTGCTGTAAGCGTTTTTGTGCAAATTCGGCTTTTATTTTTTGCCGCTCCAGTGTTTTTTCAATTTCACCCAACGTACCGTCTAGAGACAAAATATGATCTAGCTGTTGCTGAACAATCTGTCCTCCACCCAACTCAGTTCTGACATAAGGGTGTGCTACAGGATTCTTCTGATGACTATCAGCAAACGCCTCTACCGCTTTTTCCAGCTCACTCAGTCGCTTAGATGCTCGTTCAGCTTTTGACTGAAAATCCAGAGGTAAAAATCCATCAGGTAAATTGCCATCTAAATAGTCTGCAATTGATAGGTTGATCTCTTTTATCAAACCATTTGTCGAAACATCTACTAGTTGCTTAAATCGACCAAAGAGATCCCCTCTGACACTGTTTTCAAATCTAGCTGATTTTGCATACTCTATAGAGCTTGACAATGCACTAAGCTCTCTCTTTGCATTCGTTAGTTGGTATTGCACATTGGAGGCAGTTTTTTTGATATCACGTAATGCTTGCTCTTGGCGTTTTATTTGTAAGTCTAGCTGTGCCACTACTGAGTCAGGATTCATCCCTCCTGCAACAGCCGCATTTAAAATTTGGTTACGCGCTTTAATGTAAGCATTAATTTCCGCTTGTTTAGCTTCAATAGAGCGCTCTAGTGCCACCTTTTCATCTTTTAGTGCATTTGTATCAAGCGCTAGCGTTTCTGCTTTGGCTTTACGGTCTCCGTATACCGATTTGATATCCTGCCCTTGGGCTGCATTTAATCCAGTTGGCACCTCGAGACCAATCACCAAGAATCCCCACATCGCCTGTGATGCTCTTCGGAGTACTTGTATTACCGCATCTGTAAATGATGAGTCTTGGTCATGCATGGGCTGCAAGTTATCTTGCATAAGCGTAAGATCAAAGCGCGTGTCAAATTCGTCGTTTGAACCTTTAAGACGGCACTCATACGCAGTCATCTCATCCTTTATCTTTTTAGGATAGAGCAGCTCAATTAATCTTAGCCTTTCAGTCGGATGCGTCCCCATCACTTTTAGACAACACTCTTGCCCTACGTCATTCGCATCCAATTCATCTAACTTTTTGAAATCATCGTCTGACACCGCAAAATGACTGATCAGGGTAATGGTTAAGTCCTTTATTGGGCCGAGTACATCGGAGCATACTGCGTATAGTAAGCACCGGCGTATATCATCGTAGTAGGCATAGTCTTCAATGGAGTAATAAAAAGAATTGTTTTTTTGCTCGTCGCTCATAATCTCAAAGAGCTTCGCTTTTGATTGGTTAATTAATAGACCGAGTTCAAAGGCGCTGTCAGTGTGTAGATATTCTCTAAATTCAGTGGTGCTGAAGCTATCTTCTATATACTCCCGATACTGCTGTGCAAGATCCTCAGCGTCTTCATCAACTTCCACTCCGAGCGCCTTCTTCTTTTCTATTCCTTTTGGATAGTGAAAGAAAGTGCTCTGAATTGCAGTTGCTAACGAATGCTTTGCCAATTGGTTTGGACTAGGTTCGAAACGTTCAGTCTTAGACTCTGCTTTAAATTCAGGATCTTGTTGTATTGACGTTACGGGAAGGCTTAACAACTCCTTGCGATATATCGCAACCCTGGCGCTGGTGTCACGGGCTAACCCTAAACTGTCAGCTAGTACCGGTACATACACACCTGACATATCTGGAACAGGTAAAACTAGGTGATCGGGTAATGTCGAATTATCGTAACCCTGCTTAAAACTTGCCAGTTTATCGAGTTTTTGCATTCTGTTGGCACGTCTGTTGGTCGCTTGGTCTCCGTTAAGACCGGGCTTTACACTTGGTCCATAATTTAAACGCGGATCCGTTTCAGCCATACCGCCAAATGCTTCAATTTGCTTCCAGCTCCATTGAGTTTCTGAATAAGCAATTTCTACACTACACTGTTGACCATACAACTTGTTTGGGACGATGATGGTACTGAGCTCTTCTGTAGTGGCTTTTCGCTCACCTTTGTCAACCATCTCAAGTGCTAATTCTGTATTGTCTACACTACACTCTTTGCCATAGTTATCTTTTTTATAAGAATATTCAGCAACACGAATAACTCTATGACCCTTTTGAAAGGCTAAATTGACATCTTTAAACGCGACACCTTCACCATTTTCCCTTGGAAGTACTTCCAGCTCTCGCCATAAGTGTCCGTCAACGTAAATATAGATAAATCCTTCTCTTAGCTGATCTTCTCCGTCTATCCCCATTCTCAACGGATAAATATGGACCAACTCCACTTCTGCATCTTGTGCAGTGTCATTCGCCGAAGAAGTACCAAGTGGTATTTTGTAGTATCCCGTGGTGCCAAGGTCTGGGTTAGTATCAGCAACCATCAAAGACACTTTCTCTTGGTCGTTTGCTAGCCCTTCAAAAACCAGCTCTCTGTGAGCGGTTTCAAGATTCGTTAAGTCTGGTACTGTAAAATCACTCATCCTAGTTTCACTCCATCCTTGTAATACTCTTTACCTGATACGCTTACTTTTAACTTTTTACTTCCTGATTTATCGGGGCTTGCATCTCTTTTTGCCACTGACAGTGAGCTAGGGGTAGCACCGCCCGGTTGGTTAAGGGGAGAAGGCGACGTGTTTTTACTGTTAGAGATCATAAGATCTCCTTGGCGAACTGCAGGTTTTCCTTCGATATACACATCAAAAGAGCTGGTAATAAACTCTGCTTTGCCTTTGATTGTGCCACTGGCAATGCCTTTCTTTTTACCGGGTTGGTCACCTGTGCTTTTTGAAAAGTTACTTTTGATATTTGCTGCGGGATTGCCATTGATTTTTACCGAGCTTGCCGTGCTCGCTGCATCACCGGACTTAGCAAGATTGCTATAAGGAATTGGCACAACAACTTTGCCAATTTTAGTCCAGCACACATCTATGGTATTTAGCATGCCACCACTGTCTTTATGGACTGCGGTGCGACCATTAATTAATACGTTTTGGCCGCTTACGATGCCTACCTGCTGTGCTTCGCTATCTACATCTTTTTCAATTTGTTCCTCAGTGCCAGCTTGCCATCCTATTTTGCGCTCAACCAAATCCAAAAATGCTCGAGCATTGTCAACCGGTTTGTGCATGTCCATGCCAGTATCTGGCTCTTGATGAGGTAAAATTGGCTCGTTTTTTTCGTCGTTCCAGTTGGGCGGTGGAACAATATAGTCACTGGCAAACTCGGTTATCATTTCACCCAGCATCATATCGCCATATTTAGCGCGTGCAATCTCATCTATAAATGCGTTTTCACCGCTTGCTTTATCAGGAAATACGGCTATCCCATTTACACAACCAATGGCACCATTATTTTTCGCTGCGATAGTAAGCTTCAATAACGCAGGATTATTATGTCGCCACGACACACTCCCACCTACTCTCAGCGTAGCAGACATGGCATCTTGATCGTACTGAATCGAATCTGGCTCTTTTCCCTTTACTGCTGCGATAAAGCTCATAACACACTCCTTGTTACTGAGATTAATTGTGGTTTTTCTTGCTCTGTGATCAGCCACACTCTTTCAATATGGCTATTTAACGGGTTGTGTAAATAACTGCTGGCAACCGCAAGTCCAATTGCATTATGGCCAGCGCCAATATAACCAATGGTATTTGCTGTGTTGTTGAGTTCAATTAACTCATCATGCTCTTGGTACAGGGCCCGGCTGGCATTAAGCCACTCTCTTTGCCACTGCTCACTAAGTAAGCGGGTCGAAATATAAGGCTCGTTTATCTCTGCGTGCAGCTCTTTTAATAGCTCACCTAAGTCGCCCTGGTATGCTTTGGTTTGGCATGCATTTTTATTAACACTCGTACCAAGCAGTGCGCAACCGCCTTCACTTAATACAACACCTTCAGGACCGCCAACAACCTGTAGCTTGCCTACCCAGTTTGGCTTTGACGCTTCATCATAACCAACGCAACTATCTACAATTACATAGAGACTATTTGGCGAGAGCGAATCAATATCAAGCATTTTATGCAACTGAATATCGTCAACGTTCAGCTCAATATGGTCACAAAGCGTCCTAACATCAGACACTTCTATATATGGCTCTTCTGCTTTTGTGTTGCCAGTAACTAGATTAATGGTGCCATCCCACGTGTTGGCACTGCCATCAAGCCGTTGCTTTGTCTGACTTAACAAAGATTCAAGAATAGCTAAACAGCGGTCTTTACGTCGTGTGACCGAGATTTCTTCAATTTGCGCGCGCAAGTATGGGGCATCGAGGCTTATATCATATCTAACAATGGCTTTGCTTGGCGTGCAAAAGCGCATGTTATTTGCGACTGCGGTATATAAAGCACTGGGATGGTTACCGGCGGGGGTTTCTAGCGCGATTAATTCAAACTGCATGTGCCACTCCTTGCGCTTGCGCCTCTTCTACTAAGAACACACTGTTACTGCCTGTTTGGCTCTTTTTTACCCTTCCTCGCCATATTAATGAAAACTGTTGTGTTTGCGAGTCAATTACCAGCGTATCACACTGCATATCAATAGGCGTGGCGTTTGGGCCATTAACCAAACGACAGCTAGGCACGATTCTGGGCAACGTTAGCTTTAGGCTTTGTCCATAAGGTAAATCTGGCGTCAAGCCCATCATATCAATCCACCAGCCATCACTAAACGGGTTTGGAGTTTGTTGGTCTAGCGGCGCGACTTGATAATGCGCAGCAGGGACTGCTGCTTTAAATGGAAACTTACCCGCGAGGGCTCGGGCTTCGTCAACCTCTGGGAGTTTGTCACTCCTTGGCGACCAAAATGGTGGGATCGCTGCAAAACTTGCAACCGCAGTGTCGTGGCTCGGCTTTTTTAATACCTGATTGGCATATTCCACTTGCGGCAATGGCTGGCCTTTCGCTTCTTTATTTTTGAGCTTATAGCCACGACCAAGGGGATTTTGGGTTGAAACTTGTTCTTCGTCCGACAGACTTGTGCCGCCATAGGCAAGTTGGTAATTTAATACACAGGACGATAATACTTGTGGATCGCTCGCCACGGGCCCGAATAGAGAGCGCTTCCACACACGCTCACCAGTAACTCGCAGTAATTTATCAACAAAGACCCTGTCGTTACAGCCGAGTTTGAGCCCAACTTCAATCACTCGCGCTTGCTTGTCGGTTGGTGGAAAACAGGTCAATTCACCATATACTTCAAAACCGGTTTTATAGGGCTGAACTTCGCTAACAGCGGTTAGGCTGGCTTCAAGCCCTTCACCGTCAAAGTCATCAGCAAGTACAACCGGCGCTCCAGTTGGATCGGGATACACGTTACCCTTTACGTCGTATTCAAAGTTCTGCTTCACAGCGATGACTACGATGGGATCTTTTTCCTCATCCCAAGCCTCAACCGTGCTACTTTGCCACTCGGATTCATTCACTAGCATGGTTCAACTCCTGCTTTACTGATTGCCATTGAAGATAAGCCATCGGCATGTAAAAAAGCGCAGCGCCAAGTGCATGCGAGGAGATTTTTGAAAGCTTGCGCTGTATAGCAAGGCCTGCCAATCCTTGTTGTAACCAAGCCGCTGGCTCAGAGACTTTACGCCCTGCGAGTTGATGTTGGATATTTGCTGTTATTAAAGCCTGGCGTTCGTATTCTGCTTGCTTAAAACTGGGTAGTTTTTGCGATTTTTGAGATTTAACGCCAGTTTTAGCATCACTTATTGCGAATTCTTCAGGCAAGTCGATAGCGGTGATTTGTTTCCACGCCTCGTAAGCCGGACGAGCGGTACTGGGAACTTCGAGTAACTTAACGAGATTTTGTAACGAACGGGTATGAGAAAAGTACGGAAATACTTCTGCAATGTAGCTTGGATTATGCTGACAATAAAGTAAGCATGGTTCATCCCATTTTGGCTCATCGAGTAAACCTGCCAGCTGCAATAGTTTTGCTTTTAGCGCGGCATCATCGGTCATCGCAAACCGCTTTACTAAGTGCTCTGAAAGTTGCTCTGTATTACACAGCCACATATTTACCAATGCCGTGTAGGCAATTTCAGGGTTGCTATGATCAAGCGCGGCCATGAGTTGGTGGCGCGACAAGTTAGCCGTACTAAATGCTAAATAGATAAGGCTCGTAGGCCAATTTTCATCTGTTGATAAAATTCGCTGCCTGAGTGCATCACCAAAATCAATGCGCCATGCTGACAAGTTATGAATGAGCAGCTCTGCAAGCGCAGGCTCACTGTTAATCGCCGTGATGATTTCACTAGCTTGATCTTCAAGTGCTCTTGTGCCAAAGAGATGGTTAATGAGTAACAACAGCTGAGGTGAGCCAATCTCTTGGGTTAACGTAAATACATCGTCAATCGACCCGTGCGCGATACAATCTAGTTGTGAGCGATTTATCCAGTGCTCGTCGTCCGTCTCAGCTAAGGTATACACATGATTTACTAGTTGTTTTTCAAGGGCATGTAAACGCCCAGTCTCAACTACTTGACGTGCATTAAACTTTTGATAATGACGCCAAAGCGACTTGAGTTGTTGACGGTGAACGGCCAATTTGGTTGCAGCTAAAAACATAGTCACACCGTATCAGCTTAATTTAATCGAATTGGCCAGCCTTGGAGGCTGAGATCTTGCTCAATATCGGCGTTTAGCAGTTTACCTTCAAGCTGTATCTCACCATTGCCGTTAATTGCAATGCTGCCATTTTTCGTTTTGACACAGACTTTTTGCTCGCCATTTAACACCACGGTGCCGTTGTTATTTGTCACGGA
Organism: Pseudoalteromonas piscicida; assembly: GCF_002208135.1. Classification (NCBI taxonomy): domain Bacteria; kingdom Pseudomonadati; phylum Pseudomonadota; class Gammaproteobacteria; order Alteromonadales; family Pseudoalteromonadaceae; genus Pseudoalteromonas; species Pseudoalteromonas piscicida. Next base: position 1,717,324 of record NZ_CP021646.1, on the reverse strand, counting down.
CGCTGCCGGAAATTCCTGCGGTGCAGCTAAACGACCAATAACGATAGGCATTGCCACACTATGTAGCAACACTTCATCGTCAATACTTACGCGTGTCACACTGTCTAATTGACCTTTCACCTTCATTTCTACATTAGATTCGTCACACTTCACTCGTAACACTTTGCCTAATTTATCAATGGCAGATACACGCCATACGATATTACTCAACGATGGTGGAAATTGTACGACATTAGTTTTCATAGACTTTGCTCCCTGCTTAGTTATGGCTAATTGCAGAGCCAGACACTGAAATATTACTGGCGCTTAAGTTCAAGTTGTTGGCATCAATGGTAATATTACCTGCCGCATCAATTTCTATTTTACCGCCGCCTTGGGAGAGCTGAATTGAGCCGCTACCTTGGCCAACGATAGAAATGTTTCTATCGGCATTGATAGTGAAGTTACCATTTTGCGCCGCAAGCTCAACGTTACCGTCAACACTGAAGTAACTGATGTCTTGCGCGGCCTCAAGATTGATAGATTGTTGTGCTTCAAATTGAATATTGCTGTCAGCAGACTGGATTTTAATATCGGTGTCTGCGGTGAGTTGAATTGCCTCTTTGGCATTGACCTCAATATTGGACTCAATACTTTGGATATACACCGCATCTTCTGCGCGAATGCTTATTTCTTTGTCGGCTTGTGCCACAATATTCGCTTGTGATTGCAGCGTCATCGCTTCTTTCGATTTAATATCGATGTAACCTTTTTTGGTTTCAAGCTTGATAAATTCGCTGCCTTCTGTGGCATTAAATTCGAGCATATTTTCTTGCGCTTTGGTGAACAGTTGGATTTTCTCTTCGCCTTGTTTGTCATCCATCAACAAGGTGTTTTCTGCCTTTGTTACCAATTTATTTTCAGTAGCATTCTCGGCAGTCACCGGGCTTAGTGCTTCATCGTTAAATAGCGCACCGAGAATAACCGGTCTGTCTAAGTCACCATTTTCGCCCGCCACCATAACCTCAGTTCCTTTGTTTAAAGGAAAGTGCATGCCGTGCCCGCCAGGCCCACCATAGTGCTGCATAAGCCGAGTCGGTTTACTCTCTTCTCCTTCACCATCTTGGTTAAATGGCAGCTTGACTTTATAGCGCCCTTTGTCATCCACTTCTTGCTCAATCGTGGCGTTAAACGATGCAAAAACCTTTTTGCGCTTAATAACAGGCGCTTTAAACTGCACATCAATTGGGATAATCGTCGCTTGGTTTTTATAGGTTAAGCCTTTTATCTTGGAACCGTATTCAACACTACCGCCTTGGCAGCCTTTGTGGGCAACAGACACCACCAAGTATCGACCGCTGTAATTAAGGTGATCGGTTATGGTTAAAGCTACGCCCGGACGAAGCGCTCGACAGTCGGTATCGATTACAAAAAGATTACGCTGACAATCAATGCTTTGCTGGTGTACTTTGGTAAGTGCATCGCCATCTCCTTCAGTCATGAAGTTTTCAGCAAATATACAGTCCTCACCAAAGCCGCCAACCTCTGTTTGCTTATTACTATTTACAGACAGTGCGCAGGCTTTTTCATAGTCTTCGTCATACAGCCTAAAGCCGCTATTTAGTAGGCTCGCTTTTTTAGAAAAGGCAAAGACAGACTCACTCGGTCTAACTTGTCCGGTAGGTGACGCATAAGGCAAGGTGATCTCTTCCATCTCTGAAGAAAAATCACTGCTGCTGCCAAACACCGACAGGTTGGCTTGGCTACCCGTTGACTCTGTGCTGCCGTAAACAAAACCGTAGCGGCGCATTAAACGCGTTACAAAGTCAAAATCACTCTCGTCGTATTGCACTGTCATGGCAAGGGATGGTGATGATCCCTTCAGTTGCAATTTTCCTGACGGGAACCCAGCCTTGTCTAACACACTTTTAATAATTGCATCCGCAGGCATGTCGGTAAAAACGCGATTAGATCGCTGATGTTTGAGCAACACCAAAAGTGATTGAAAAGATAAGGTATAGACGTAGCCTTGATGACTGCGACCATGGCAAACATATTCGGTAATAATTCCCGAAACCGTTCTGTCAGACATGGCCCACGTAATGGAAAATGTAACATCCTTACCAATCACCAGATCAGGCTCAATTAGTTCCTCACTTAACACCTCAATATCAAAGCGATAGTCACTACATAAGCTGTCATTCTGTGATTCAAAACTCAATACTTTAAATAAACTCCCAGACAACCCCGCAATTTCGATTGCAAAGTGACTCTCGTTTGCCTTAGGCAGTTTATCGGCAAGTGATGCGAACATTTCCATTTTTGTCTCCTTACTCGTATCTACCGTTAGCTTAAGTCGGCGAATACGGCTTCAATTTCACCATTTTCATCCAGTGTCAGCGTCAGCAGATCTGGCATATCTTCTTCGCTCATAAAGCCCAAAATTGAGCGAGCGATCCCAGGTAAAATTTGTTGTTCAATTGTTGCGTTAACCAATCGTGCGCCGCTATCAGACATAGCGCATTTATCGGCTAGATAATCTAGCGCCGTTTGATCTACGCGAAGTTGTATTGCGTGATTGTCACGAAGTCGCGCCGCGACCTTCTCAAGCTTTAGTGCCACGATATGTTTTAACACATCAGTATCAAGCGGGAAGAAAGGCACAACCTGCATACGCGCTAAAAGCGCAGGTGCAAAATGCGCGAGCAAGTTTGGCTTAATTAAGCTGACTAGCTGCTGAAAGCTCGGTCTCTCAAACGGTGTTTCTTCTTCGTTGCTGTCTTGTGCTTCTTCGTCTTCAGGTACGCCTTGCTGAATGATCCCATCCACCATTTGCTGTATGGCTTGCTGCTCGGTTTCTGGTGTACAAGCATTGATGATTTGCTCAGCCCCTAAATTAGAAGTCATGATGATAACCGTGTTTCTAAAATCGATTTCACGCCCTTCACCATCACGCATTACACCCATTTCAAACACTTGGTAGAACATATTCATGACATCTGCGTGGGCTTTTTCCACTTCGTCAAGTAACACCACAGAATATGGACGTTGACGCACAGCTTCGGTTAACACCCCGCCTTCACCATAACCCACATAGCCCGGTGGTGAGCCTTTGAGTTGTGATACCGTGTGTGCTTCTTGATATTCACTCATGTTTATCGTGGTTAAGAACTTCTCGCCACCAAATAGTAGTTCGGCTATGTGTTTTGCAGTTTCGGTTTTACCAACTCCTGAAGGACCTGCTAATAAGAATACGCCCAATGGGCCAGATGAGGCCGATACACCCGCTTTTGCTACCCGTAAGGTTTGTGCAATCGCAGTCAATCCTGCATTTTGCCCCACAACACTTTGCGCTAGTGATTGCTCAAGCTTAAGTAAGTTCTCCAGCTCGTCTTTCACCATGTTACCAACAGGGATCCCAGTCCAACTTGCGATCACTTGCGCTACTGTATCACTGGTCACTTCGGAGAAAATCGCATTGTCATCTTGATTTAACGCAGCGAGCGCTTGTCTAATCGCAGGTTTCTCTTCGTCACTCGCACCGTGCAAGGCGTTATAAGCATCAATTTGCAGTTCTCGGCTTTGCTCAAGCTCAGCAAGCTGCTCTTGGGCTTGTGTAAGCGCATCGGTGAGACTTTGAATACAGGTTTGATCTGCAATCCCAAGCTTTGACTCAATTGCCAAGCGTTCAATTCTGCTTTGATAGTAACGGATCTGCTCTTTGGCTTTATCAATCACAACAGGCGACGTTGCAGGTCCCATTCTGACCATAGCAGCTGCGGTATCTAGTACATCAATGGCTTTGTCAGGTAATTGTCTACCTGTGATATATCGTGCAGACAAAGTAACCGCGGCTTCAATTGCACTGTCTGTGATTTGAATTTGGTGGTGCTTTTCGTATTTATCTTTAAGACCCGTGAGCATGAGCTTTGCGGCTTGCTCGGTTGGCTCATCGACTTTAATTAATTGAAAACGGCGTTCAAGCGCAGCATCGCGCTCAAAATATTTTTTATATTCGCTCCATGTCGTCGCAGCAAGTGTTCTTACTTCTCCACGTGCAAGCGCTGGTTTTAGTAGGTTCGCGGCATCCCCCATGCCAGCGTCGCCACCAGCACCAATCAAGGTATGCGCTTCGTCAATAAATAAGATAACGGGCGTCGCTGAACTCTTTACTTCATCAATGACTTGTTTAAGACGACGCTCAAATTCACCTTTTACGCCGGCTCCGGCTTGTAGCAGACCCATATCCAGTACGCAGATCTTAACTTCTTTTAGTTCTGGCGGAACTTGCCCTTCAACAACGCGCTGAGCAAGTCCTTCTACCACTGCCGTTTTACCAACACCGGGTTCACCGACAAAAATTGGATTATTTTTGCGGCGACGACACAACACATCAATTGCGAGACGGATCTCCTCGTTGCGCCCAAGGACTGGGTCAATTGCACCAGAACGTGCTTTTTCAGTGAGGTCTTCACAAAATGCTTCTAGCGCGCTTTCACCTTGTGAGCGACTATTCGACACCGTGTTGTCAGTACTTGGTTTACTGAATACTTGGCGCTCAGTCGAGCCCTTACAGATCTTATTTAAATTCTGCTTTAAAAAGTGCGTATCAATCTTGTCGAACTCGCGCGCCAATCCAAATGCAGGGCTGTATATCGCCATGTCTTTGAACGAGTCAATCAACGCGGCTCCTGTGATCCAATCATTTTGATGGCGCATGTTTGCACTGAGCCATGCTTTTTCTAACCACTCATAGAGGCGACGGGAGAAAACCGGCTTGCTCGGGTTACCAGCATCTTGTTGATTGATAAATTCGAGTGCACTATTCCACAATGCGTCTTGATCAACTTCGAAGAAAGGTAAGATCTTCGCAACATCGCCGTCATTGTGCTCTTCCATTAACTTTAATAGGTAATGCTCTGGTAGCACTTCAAAATGCTTTCGACTCGCTGCGAATCCAGCCGCGGCTTCTAACGCTGTCGCGCTGTGATGATTGAGTTTGTCTATGAGATTCTTTATGCCTGTTGCGTCCATCTTTTAATCCTTGCTATTCCCGTTCGCATTAAAACTGTGATTGTGAATATATTTTCTTCTCTACGCGTGCGTTAACTTTACCTATCGCACAACTTATCCCAAGCTTGCCAGCCCCTAACCGAGTTCCCTCGCGCGCTTGGCGATTGATCTGTACTAACAGCTGCCAATTCATTTTGGTGGAGGTGTGCCAATTTAATAATTGTGATAAACGTTTGGCCTTTACACCACCTGGCTCATATAGCTGCGCCTCAGCCTCGTCCATTGGACCAAGCTCTATGCAAATACGATTGCCGGTGACCAACACGCGTTTACCCAATACGCCATTACCACCCAATGAAAAACCGCTTTGTTTTGAGCCTAACTTACCCGCTTCGGTAATATCTTCCCACTCAACGATATTGTCTTTTAGCGTTAAGCTTTCGTCTTGCAGCGCTTGCTTTAATACTTGCTCAAGCCCAGCTGCACTGGTTTGTTTGGCACTAATGAGGTTTAGTTTGCTCTTATCTGACTGGTTATTTTCAAATACCGCTGCAACTATTTGATCAAATTGCTGCGCACCAATGCCTGCGAGATTAATCTGAGACTTCTTCCAACTTTGAAATAGCTGGCAATACAGTACATGATTAAAAAGGTCTAAAAATGCGCGTGTTCTTGCACCTGTCTCTTCATCTCCTGCGGCTTGCTCTAATAAGTAGTGCGGCATCGCAGCGTCAACACCATATAAACCGAGAAATGACGTTTCAAGCCTCAGCTTACCTCGTTGCCTTACTTGTAATTCGCAGCGTCTAACGTCTGACGCTGGAAACCCAAGTTCTTTATACGGTGCAATTTCAACGCGATGACTGTGGCCACTTTGTAACTCGTTATTGCTGGCCCAGTGCTGTTCAATAAGCGTTAGCGCCTTGTACAAGCTAAAACGCCATGGTGTGGCCATCAATTTAGCTATCGGCTCTGGCAATTTTGCCCAAATGGGTTGGTTTTGCTGCTCCATCATTTACACCTGATAACTGTCGCCTGCCGTCACGTCCCATTCCCACTCGTGGTAACTTGGCAGCAGCGTAACTCGGGTTTTTAAGCACTCGTTAATTGGCGCATATAATTTAAAGAACTGATGCAACACATCACAAAAATGATATGCATCAGCCGTACAAACAAAGCCCTTTTCGTTTAGGGTTAAATGGATCTCTATCCCTTTAACAAACACGCCCTTTTGTAGCAATGAGATAGGTTTAGATTCAGCGCCTTGAATACTCTCAATACGGTTTCGATTTTCAGAGCGCTCCGACCAATCAAACAACGCCAATAGCTTTTTCAACTGGGTTGGCTCAGCAAGCTGAGAAAAACGCATATTTAACAAGCTAATGAGCTGCCAATGTAAAGCCTGATCAGGAGAATTAAGCAACTTGCTCGGTCTTACGACATTCTTAACGCTAAGCACCGACGGCACATCAGCGCTTTGTGCATTAATATCACCCTCTTGCAGTGTTTGCCTTGGCCACGCCGCGTTATGCGCTAATAGATCAGTCGATAAGGTAGTAATATCACCCACTTCTTGCATTGAAAGCTGAATGTAAGTCTGTGGCGATACCCCGCCAATATCACGGCTTATCAGTGAATACAAATGGGCGTTATCTTCATATACCGTGCTATACCGAGAAACAAAGTCGATGGCTTCTCCAGTGCTACTGCTTGCGCCTTGTGCCGACTTAACGCTATAACAAAAACTTTCTCCAAGCTTATTTTGCACCGGATGCAGTTGGTATTCGGTTTGGTTTTCGCTGACTCGGATAGGCTCGGCATCTACAGAATAGATATTTACCGCAGGTACGCAATTAAGCAGGATATTATCCGCGTTTACTTTGTTACCGGGCGGTAATTTAATATCACTGGCTATTTTGATGCTGATGGTATTAGTGTCTGGATCAATATTTAGTGTATCCAGTCCCGTTAGTTCAACAAAATAGAACTTTTCACGAGAGTTAAAGTAATCAAGCAGCAACGCATAAGCGGGATGACTCTGTTCGCTGTTCGGAAGCATTCCGGTGCTGTCTTTATGAAAAGCGGCATCTATTTTTGACTTGCTCAAGGTATATTGCGTCGTACTACCAAGTTTTCCTGTCTCAACCTCTATCGCTGAGTTTGGATTCTTCATCATTTGATAAAGACTGGCACAAAGCGGCGTGTCACCACGTAAATACACCCGCAATTTAGAGAGATCGTAATCATCTAAACTGCCTTGGCCTAACCGCTTGAGGTGCAGGTTTAATGTCGCACCGGTATGGATCTCATGATAGTCCACAGAGTAGATCTCAAACGGCAGCACTTTCGTTTCTGCGGTGGTCGTAAAGTGGCAAGCCACAGGCGCGTTGTCACTTTTATGAGAAGAGATTTTCGCGCCTTTTGGCACACTCACTAGCCCTTGCATGGTGAGTTTTGGCGCAAACTCTAGCACCGTCGTGGACGGATAGTAGTTTAGTAATATTGGGCAAATCTGTCTGAGAACCTGCTCTGACACTTCAGGTAGCGTCTCATCTAATCGCTTTTGCGTAAATGCCGTTAAGTAAGCGACTCCTTCGAGCAAGCGCTCAACATGAGGATCTCTATCCTTTAATGCGTCAATATTTAAAAAGCCAGCGTGTTCAGGATACTGCTGAGCAAATTGTTTACCTGCTTGTGTTAACAGCCTCATTTGCGCATCAAAATATTGCTGCATATCCATTAGTCTGCTCCTCCTGCATTGACGTTTGCTTTACCACCTGATGCAAACTTAGTATTCAATCTGATTATCTCGCCGGTTTTTAATTGCGCTCTTATCTCAAATCGAATCACACAGTTTTCCTCTTTTATGTCGATGGGTCGAACGATGAGGTTGGTAATTCTTGGTTCGTACTTTTCTATGGTTCTTTTTACTTCATTGGCAAGTGTTTGCTGCGAATAAGGAAGTCCTTCATATAAATCTTCCACATCCGGTAAACCGTAATCACCTAAGTGCTCAAGCACTCCCCTACGCGCATTCAACAGTTGCGTTAGGTGTTTACATACGCTGTCGCTTAGATGCGATAAATTGTTATCGCTATAGGCTTGGCGTGATGGCTGAGCTAGCAAATCAAATAAGGCCATAGAAAAATACGCTCTCTATTCATTGCGCGAACTAGTGTAGGCTTGAAAAGGAGGCCAATAGGCCTCCAACACTCGAAATTAACGACCTTCAGTCCATGAGTCAGAGAACTCAATGTTACCGTCTAGGTACGTCCAAGTGATGCGCTTGTAACGCATGTGCACTGTTTCAAGGTGAGGATAACGCTCTTTATCCAAATCTTTAACGTTGTGCATTGTTGGCGTGATTGAAGTGATTTTCACGTCTTCAAGCGTATGGCGGAAGTACTCACGCTCAGTACCGGTGTCATCAATACGGTACCATTTAAGCTCAAGTTGCTTTAATGTTTGACCGTTTGAACACGCTTTGTACATGTACGGAGTAGCAGCATCCACAGCTTTTGTGATAACAAAAGGCTCGTGCTTACGAGTACCTGTTAGCTCGCCCGTGTCGTTATCAGTTGGGATACGCAATTCGTGATCGAAATGCAAAATCTCAATTGAACCTTCACGCTCAGCTACAGTTACTGAACCTTTAACGTCGTTACCTTGGTCGTCCTTTAACCACATATACGCTGGAATTGCCATTTTTAATTTCTCCTTTTAAGATAAGATGTTTCCTAATTATTAAAGGCATTGATCAAACGCGTGTTTTTCACGTTTGATCCCCAAACAAAGCGCCACGCTTTATGCCAATTTGGGAACATGTCCCAAGTTGGTGGCAGCCAACTTGGGGCAATCTTTCACTACAGTTTATAAGTCACCACGTAATTCCATCACTAACGTCGCCGCATCAAATGGCGTTTTTAGTATATCCAGCTGCAAAAAGTGCTGCTGAACCGCTTCGGGTAACTGTTTAAATTCGAATTCTCCACGTACTTCTTCCTCCAAAGCGGAAATAACAAAGCTATCAACCTCTAACCATTCATCACGATTAACCAAAGAGTTGTAGTAGTTAACTGCACTTAAGAAACGAATATATTCGTCTTTCATACAATGATTAAGTGCGACGTAATGCAGGTAATATACCGCATCTACAACTAATTCTGTTTCAAGTTTGTCTATTTCTAACTGACTTGGCGTAACTCGTGGAGTATGTTCAAAACACGTTTCCATCGCCGCGGTGTAAGAGATAGTTGCTTCTTGTAATTTCTTTTTTGCAAAAAAGAGCTCCGAAGTTGCCGTTTTAGCAAAAACAATAACCGGAAATAACAAGATCAATAAGTAATAAAATTTCTTCATTCTCATATCCATTAGCTAACGCTTGTGGTAAACCTTTGGTTTCGCTTTATAGTTCACCCAACAGCTCCATCACTAATTTTGCGGCATTGAATGGCTTTTGTAATACTTCAAGTTGTAAAAAATGCGCTTGCATATCCGTTGGTAACTTTTGAAATTCAATCTCAGATCTAAGCTCTTCATTCCATCTATGCGTCATAAAGCTGTCTACCGTGATCACTTCATCCTTTGGTGCCGTCTGATTGTAGTGCTCAACTGCTTTTAAAAATTTGACATCTTGGTCTCGCATACAATCATTAAGCGTCACGTAATGCAGGTAATTTACTGCCTCTACAGCTAACTCGGTTTCCAGTTTGCCTATCTCTAACTCGCTTGGGCGAACGCGTGGAGTAAACTCAAAACACGTTTCCATCGCCGCGGTATGAGAGATAGCAGCTTCTTGTAATTTCTTTTTTGCAAAAAAGAGCTCCGGTGACAGCCCTTGGCTAATGACAAGTTAGTCACCAAGACTGTACTTAGTACCATTAACCAGCTACATACTTTTCGCTTAAACATGACAATCCTTTGCCTCATCATTTCTTTCTCTGAGATATTTCAGTCTTCTATCGCACAACACTTGTTTTGGAGTACAACGAGTAAGCATTTATTATTTTACGTTTATTCATGGCTTAATTGGTTCTCCTATAAAGCTTCCGTACTTAATTACAGGCAAGGAAAATAAAATTAAAATCCAGATTATATTTCAAAAAAACAACATTTCAGATGAGGTATAACCGCCCAAGTAAAACTCGTTTAACAACGAGTATATATTTGCAAACCACCACACCAAAACTACCAAACCCCATGTTCTTCGACTTAACACACGAACTTGTAATATGAGCAATAAATTTGCTACCAAAACCAAGCTATCTAAGACAAAGATAACAATGTCTACAAACGCAATGCTAATCTCAGACGAGGTAAAAAGCTGATTATCGTATATTAAAAACACAGTTAAAGAACACTGCACTAAAAAGATAACTTTCCAAATAATATGGTCTGCTTTTATGTTCATAAATATACCATTTAATACCAGCAACCATATTAAAATTGGTCTTTTTATTAGTAACTATTTTCCATTATTGCGCTTATCAACCTAACCCGGTTTAACAACTTCTTCTTTTTGCACTTTTAGATGCAAACTCAATTAACATCTTATAAGCCCTAGCCGCTACTTCCGAACCTCTACAATTAAAGTTCAATGTCATCCTTAATAATGGGCAGTATTCACTGCCCTATATACGCTTCATCGGTTCTTCAGGTGGCCTTCACTTTTCGCCAGGCATTTGCCCAACGAGTGCGAGGCGTACGTCGATACCTTCCACTTGGAAATGCGGAACCACATACGTATTCACACGGTAATAACCTGGGTTACCCGGGATCTCCGAAACCGTCACGTTGGCATCTTTTAACGGGTGCGTAGCAATTAGAGACTCGTCTGGATTATTCATCTTAGTAACTAATGCACCTAACCAATCATTAAGTTGCTGCTCTAGCTCATGACGAGGTTTGCTTGAACCGATATTTTCACGTTGGATCACCTTCATATAGTGCGCAATACGCGATACTAAGTAGATGTAAGGTAATCTTGCATTGATCCGCGAGTTAGAGGTGGCTTCCGGCGTCTCAAAAATTTGCGGCTTTTGCGCACTGTTTGCAGAGAAGAAACACGCAAAGTCACTGTTTTTGTAGTAGCTCAGTGGGATAAACCCTTGGTTTGCAAACTCAAGCTCTTTAGTCTCAGAGATCAGCACTTCCGTTGGGATCTTAGTTTCTTGACCACGACCTGCCTCAAAAGAATGCAGAGGTAGATTTTCAACGCGACCGCCAGATTGCGGACCACGAATATTTACCGCCCAACCATTTTGGTGGAAGCTACGGACGATATTTGCGGCGAACGCAAAAGTCGCGTTACCCCATAGATAACGTTCGTGATGCTCACTGCTAACGTCTTCTTGATAGTTAAAGTGACGAATTGGGTTTAAGTCACCGTATGGTAAGCGCAGTAAGAAGCGGGGAAACGCTAAGCCAATGTAACGTGCATCTTCTGATTCACGGAAGTTCTTCCAACGTAAAAACTCGGCACGCTCCATGTAAGAGCCCAAATCCTGAATTTTTGACACTTCTTCAAGCGAATCTTTTAAGAAGAACTTGGCACCAACACTGCCTAAGAAAGGACAATGTGCTGCTGCAGACACCCTTGAAATTTCTTGCAATAACGACACATCCGGCGCTGAACAATCAAATTCGAAGTTTGACACCATAGTCGAAATTGGCTCGCCCCCTGGTGTGTCATACTCAGCCGTATACACTTGCTTATAGAGCGCAGACTGCGTGGTATCTGGTGCTTCTTCGAAGTCGTCACGTAGCGTTTCTTTATCAACATCAAGTAGCTCAAGCTTTACGTTTGAGTTATTCGGACAACGATTCACCAAATAACGCAGTGAACGCCATGCTGACTCTACTTTTTGAAACTGCGGATGATGTAAAATTTCGTCCAGCTGTTCAGAAATAATTTTGTCGACTTTAGCGATGTAGTCATCAAGTAATAACTTGTCGATACGTGACACTTCTTTGCTGTCATTAGTGGCCATGTCTAAAAAGACATTGATAGCAGCCGTTAAGCGTTCATTGGTGTCAGTCTCCGCAAGGTTATTAGCATCACGGAAGTTATCAATGCTGATTTCACTTGAAACCGGCTCAATAGACACAAGATTACAGATTGTTTCGTAAGCTGAAGCAGTCAAAGTCTCTTCTTTACGCGCTTCAACGTTTAACGTTTCTTGCATATTCATCGGTCGTGTCCTTACTCTTGCGGTTGTTTTTCTTGCTCAGATAAAAGCGGCGCTAACTCGTTTAGGCGTGCTTTTAACTCATCAAGCTCTGGTTTGTTTTGCAAAATGCGCTCAAGCTCTTTTCTCAGCGTTGAGTTATCAAGCAAATTAGATTTTAGATCACGTAATAAGTTACGCATCGACATCATCTTGTTAAGCTCTGGCACTTGCGCTGCAACCTGCTCAGGATCGAATGACTTAAAATCATCAAACGTCAGGTTAATACCGATTTCACCATCACCCGCAATTTTGTTCGATACTTGAAAATTTGCCTTTGGTGACATGTCTTTAAGCACTTGCTCTAAGTTATTTTTGTTAATAGCAATGCGCTCACGCTCAGCGAGGTCACTGTCGTTTTGGCCGTTGGAATAATCTCCCACAACCAAAACTTTCATCGGTAGTTCACTCTTTTGCGTTGCACCATCGGTTTCCAGCTCAAGCGCTATATTAATCCGCGCTCTTGGGATCTCTTTTTGAAACGTATCAGACATAGTCTTTCCTTATTTAATCAGTCGTTGCGCCTGCCGTTACAAGCCCAGCGGTTAACAATCAAACCCAGTCAATCGCTGAGCTTACTTTGGTTACGAGCATCTGCTGCTTTATCGCGGTTGCTCGTAGGTCAAATTCATCCCCTTGCTCCAAGGATACTGCTTCATTGCATTGCTTGGCATAACGCCAAACCTCTAGAGCAAACGACTCGTGCCATAGGTCCAGTCGGTACTGTTCAATGTCTTTAAGCAGCTGCTCAAACATTGGATAGGCAAGATCAGCGCGTTCACTACGCATCAACAAACGTGCTTGATATAATTTTTGCTTTGCAAAATCGAACTTGTCTTGTGCAAACCCTTCCATTAGCAGCAGTGCTTGCGAAAGCTTATTTTGATCAACAAGCGCCTGCGCTTCTTTAAATTTATCTAACCAAACCTTCTGATTGCCATCAGTGCTTGCACCTTCACCTTGGCGTAGTAATTTATGTTCGCCAATTCGCTCGCGATTTGCTGCCGAGCAAAACTCACTTCCGTCTTCATATTTAAGACTTAAGAGTGTTGGGTATTGTTCAGCGATTGCCGCAAGCTCTAACTCTATCCACTGGGCTTCTTTAAATAGCTTTAATCCCTCAAGGGCAGAGATGGTTAGCCTTTGCAAATTAAGGTTAAAATGCATCGCCCCTTCCATGAATAAGGCTTCTGCTTTTTCTAACGCCTGTACAAAGTTTTGCGCAGCTAAAGCGTTTTCAATAGGTACAAATGCAGCCTGCCTTGGAGCTGGTAGGCGCGTTTTCAACTCATTATCGTGTGGTGGTAATGCAAGCGCCCCCACCTCACTGCACGTGCCAAGCGAATAGCTCGCATCCAGTTTTGGCTTTCTTTGTCATACGCCAATAGTTTGCGAACTTGTTCTGTATAAGCCGAGTCTGACTGCGGCGCTTCCACTGCAATAGCAAGTGTGGAAACGGGCTTTGAAGCAACAACTGTAGGCTGTGAATTCGCCGCTACAGATTGCTTTAATTGAGGCTGCTCTGCTGTGACCACCTCATGCTTTTGGACAGGCTCTTGTAACGTCGCAGCGGGTTGTACAGGAACTGGTTGCGAAACCATACCTTGCTCGCACCAATGTTTTAAATCAGCAAGCGGACCTGAGTCTGCATCAAGTATCGCCACGGATTCTGTTGCATACTGTTCAAGTACACGCTTTAATTCTGGCCACTGCTCCGGCATTGTCGAGCTGTGCGCTGTAGCAACACCAAGTAAGCGCTGTTGTTGTTGTAAGAACCAAGTATGAACCGATGCTCTCGCACGTTCTTTAACAGGGTGGATCTGCGCCTGATACTGTTGCAAAAGCTGATTAAACAAATCTAACGAGTGGGTCAAACCTTCGAGCCCAAACTCATTGGTAGCGGCCAACGCTAGATACGACGCAATGCGAATATCTTTGGTTTGTTTTTCTAACAGCTCTGATGCCAAAATAAAGTTGGCTTTGAAGTCTGGCTCAGCAACACCTGACGAAGAGGCTTTTAGTAATTTAAATGACTCTTCGTATTTTAAATCGTCACCGCATGGCATGCCGTCTAGAGGCGCTAATAAGTTTTCACGCCACTGCTGCCAGCTCTGATACTTATGTGGTTGACTCATAACTTACTCCAACTTCTTAGCGCATCGAAAACACTCATATTTGATGCTTTTGCCAATTCATACATATGCGGTGTCATCGGGTGTTGTGGCAAAGTCCCTGTTAGATTAATGGTCGTCGACAAGCTATTGTGCTCAAGCCAAACTGACGCAAAATACGAGGCAGGCATAGGTCTGCAATACACCACCAAGGAGGCTTTCTGGCTCAATTGACCATAGTTATAAAAACACCAAGGCTGCCAGTGATGATCGGCCACCATATTGGTGATTAAATGCAGCCAAAATGCACCTAGCAGCTGGGTATCTTCACCCACTTGTGGCATCGGTAACTTCAATCCGAACTGACAACGTAAACAACCTTGGGTTTTGATCATTTTGAGCGCCGACATCACTTGGCTGATTAATTGTGCTCGCTGGTCAAGATCTTCTAGTTCAAGCGCATCCCATACACGCTGTATCGGTGAAGCTCGTAGTGAAGACATTGCCTTATCGAAATCAATCGGTTGCGAAACCAGCTCACTTACCTGCTTAAGCTCCTGCGCGCTATGGCGCATTTGCTCAACACTACTGCAATTTCTGATCAGCTCATGGTTTAAACTTAATGATTTAAACGCACTACCACATTCGCTAAATAAAAATGCAGGGTTTTGTTTGTAGTCCGCATTACTCGATAATACAAAGGAGCAAAATGGGTATTGTCTTCCGCTTTTATCTTCGCTTGGCTGTAATGTGCCTAATAAACAGTTTTCGTCTTGACCTGAGGCGATAAAAAATAGCGTTGATTGCTCTTTTTGAGCAGCGCCATCGCTTACCAAAGCTTGGCGACTCATGTCTGCATACCCTTCTTGAAGCCAGCGCTCAAGCGCTATCGCTTCTCTTGAATCAACGTTAAACTTAATGAAGTCCGCTTGAATTGGGTTTTTACCCATAAATCCAAATGGCTGAGTCGTTGGTACCTTGGCGACTTTCTTATTATTAAAAAAACCGAACATGCCTGTGTTACCTCAACGCCAAGTTTTCATTGGAAGCCACACTCACTTTGGTATCAAACAAAGACTCAGGCAGCGCAAATGACGTCATAAAATATTTGCTGAATATGCCACTGTTTCTACTCGACTTAAGTGCAACTTGAACTTGGATTGGTTCAACACTAGCCTCGGCTTCTCTTTGTAATTGCCACGTTGCCATAAATTCAGTACCACGAACCCACTGTACATTCGCTTCATTCAATACTTTTAGGAATGCCCAAGGCCCTGACTTTTCGATTTCAATTCTGCGACCTTCACTGTCTAAACCATATACCACGGCTTTTTCAGTGCCCGCTCTTGCAGGCCAGTTAAAACGACGCCACTCTTCAGGCTCATTTCTATAACGGTAATTTTGGTCACTAAAGCCGATATAAGTCTCTTTTAATCCTTTTTGTGCCACTGGCATCATCTGGAAGCTAATCCCCACCTCAGAACCGTCTCGAGGAAATAGCGAACGTGTTACCTTTCTCGCCTTAGTTAGCTTGTCGAGTACCCCAGACTTGAAACCAATGCCAATACCATTCCACGTTTTCTCTACCCACTCACCACGCTTTAAGCGAAGGTACGGAGAAAGGTTTTCTGCCATAAATTGCCAAAACACACCCGACTCTTGGTTCAGCAGCTCACTAATATCTTCAACTGCTGCATCCGGGCCGTCGATATTAAACGGATATTTACCACGGATATTTTCTTTGTATGTTAAGAATACTTGATTAGACCAACGCTCATTGAGCTGTACTTTTGCTTCGTTCATTACTGTCTGCACACTCGCTAAAAGTGGTGCTTTTAGTAGTTTTTCCAGTGCTTGTTTAGTATCCGGGTCAAGCGCTCTTACTTGGCTTTCCACCACCACCCACGCACTTTGTAGCGCATGGTTTTTGCTATCACCATTTAACAGCGTTTGAGTAAAAGACATCGCCATATAGTCGTCATTGTTACTCGCCGCAATCGTTTTGATATCTGAATGGAATGCACTCAAGGCACCGAGATATTGTTCTAGGTAATCAGAGCGTGCGTTCTCTTCTCCTTTTGCGGTATAGCGACGAAGATCTGCAAAGCGGCTCGACAGTTCAGGCACACGCTTTCTCGCAGCAGATTCTATCTTTGCACCTTTAACCTTGTTGTTTTTAGACTTTGCAAGTAACGCATTTGCTTGCTCCGTTAACTTTTCTGTTTCTACTGTTTTATTCGGCGAATCTATTAGATTCACGTTGTCGTCAATCGACGCCATTAAATCGACCAATGGACCTTCTGGTGATGACAACTGAGCCAGCGTTAAACTTGCTGCGTTGCTCGTATTAAATGGACTTATTTCTACTGAGTTCAAGAACTCAAACCACACATTGGCATAGTCTCTGAAGTACAGCGCGCGGATAGATTTAACCAAAGCACTTGCTTTTGCTTCATCTACAGAGCCTTGGCTTTCAGCATTGTCTGTGCCCATCACCCAGTCGCCAGAGAATGCTTTACTCGCAATGACCTTGATGGCGTCGTACACTTCGTTTTCCCATGCTTCTTTGGTATAAACGTATGGAATGCTGATCTTCGACTGCAAAAAGGTTTTGTTGTTTTGCTGCATCATCTGGTCAAGCGTTAACGCGGCTTTCGATACCGTTACTTTCGCTTTGATCTGTTCATATAGCGCAGTTGGTTCTGGCGCACTCATTAAGTCTGAACGTGCTTGACTCACTAAGAAATCATTACTCTGCCAAATCGCAAGCTGCTGCGGCGTAGGCTCAACCGCTAACTGGGCTAAGTAAAAGTCAATCAGTCCTGACAATTGCTCAGTTAATGCTTGCGTGTCTTCGTTTAGCGTCAGCGCTAACCGATCAGCCGTGTAGTCTAGTAACTCAGATTTAGCATAGTCTTTGTTTAAACGTTCAAACTCATTACTCATCATAAGCTGCAGCTTTAATGCCTGATAGTACTTATCACGTAGTTTTGGCTCGATACGTTTAGCGACCTGTTCTTCTGTACTTAGTAGTGCAATCCAGTTTTGGTGGCTTTCAAAAAGCGCTTGTTGCACAAGCTCCGAACTCGGTTCACCAATGAGCGCTTGTACACGTTGACGTAATACCTGTTCTATTGGCTTTATGGTGTTGTCAGCACTGTAAACACCAAGTAAGAAATACCAAGGCAGCTTTTTCTCATAACCGATTAGCTCTTGATAGTGTGCAAAAAGAGACAAAGTTGAGTTAAATTGCTCGGCCAACGGCTGGTTTTCAACTCGTGTATTAACCACAGCAGTCGTTAATTTATCACTGGTTGTTAAAAGCTGCTGATTGTGGGTATAAGAGTTAACCAACAAGCCTGCAAGTGCAAATACCGACGTCACACACAAGCATACTGCAAAGCCTTTGAGCCATTTTTGTACGCGGCGCTTTTTACGGTTACCCCGAGTGAGATCTTGCAATTTAAACAACACATCTTTGAATACTTGGTTGATAAAAAATGCAGAGGTAATGCTTTCTTGGCGATACTCAAACAATACCGATCTAAACGTAGATAGTTTGCTCGTTGCGCTGCGCTCGATAGGCGTACCTTCTTGCGTACCAGAGGTAAAATACACACCAGCAAACCACGGAACTTCCTGATACGGGTTTTCTTTAAATAATGTGTCAATAAACTCTTCGACTTTAGCTGACGCCGCTTTGAACTGATTGGGAAAATCATAAATCAGTTGTTTACGTTGAGCGTTACGCTCACGCGTCATTTTAACTAGGCGCTGATCACATAGTCGCTCATACAAGCCAGTAAGATGTTTTGAAAAGTTCTCGCTCGCCACTTCACCGGTATTGGTGCCATCTTCCTCAAGTAAATACGCGCCCCAAGGTTGCTTACGCTCATCTTCACTTAATTCATTAAAGAAAGGCTCAAAGCCGCTGATCAAATCACATTTGGTAAACACCACGTATACCGGAAAGATGAGTCCAAGTTGGTTAATTAACTCATCAATACGAGCGCGGATCTGTTTAACGTGATCACGGATCTGCTCGCTGTCTGAGGTCAAGATGTCGGCAACACTAATGGCAACCATCACGCCATTGATAGGCTGTTTAGAGCGGTATTTACGTAACAGCTTTAAGAATGACAACCATTGATCATTATCTGACTCTTCAGTGGTGTAACGACCTGCGGTATCAATTAAAACGGCTTGATCTGAAAACCACCAGTCACAATTACGCGTGCCACCAAACCCTTGGATATGCAGTTGATTAGATTTTGAATAAGGGAAATGCAGCCCAGAGTTTGCAAATAACGTACTTTTACCCGCAGCCGACGGACCAATGATCATATACCAAGGCAATGCATACAACGCAGCATTACCACGATAGCCAGCACCTAAATGAGAAGCTTTTAATGCAGACAGCGCTTCTTCCATTTTGGCTTTAATTTCTTCGACCTCGGCTTCTGTCCCCGCATGATTGCTGGCAATTTCTTTCGCTAACTTGTCACCAGAGCGCTTCACCCACAACCATCGAACTAATAAAGTAAGACAAAACAGACCAAATACCGCGCCCATCACCATTAAACGATGATTTTGATCCTCAAGGCCAATAAACCGACCTGCAAACCAAATTAGCGTTAAAATTGCGAATATGCCGACCCAGTGAGCCGTCGCACGAGATGACAAAAACCCTAAGACTAGGTGAACTAGCCCACTACGATTCACTCCTGACATGATGTTACCTCGCTTTCCCTGTTTTCTCTAACTGCGTTAGTACTTCAATATGCTTATCAATTTGCACAACTTGCTGGTTCGCGCGACTCTCAATGAAATACGTTGAACCAACATACATACTGGCAAGTAAAGCAAGCGTTACCGATAAAATAACCCAATAAGGTAAGTTTCTTCCTACTTTAGTGACCATACTTTCTTGTGGTTTTGCATTATCAGAAAGTTGTAATTTTGCCGGCCCAGCAAGCTCTTCTAATTGCGCTCTAACATCCAACATCAGCGCTTTGAGCTGTTCTATCCCTTTGATCTTATAGATCCCTTCGAAACCCAATTGTAGACAAACAAAGTAGACTTCTAATACCGTGCGGTGCTGTGCCGCTGCACGGCGGATATTTTCAAGCTTTTCAAAAAATGCTTCACCCGCGCGCATATTGCCAAATAATTCTAATTGTAAAGGTCGCGCCATCCATTCCATACTGTACGGCTTCTGCGCCGTCATGATTTGCTCGTCGACCAAAGCGGTTAATGCAAATTTGGCTTCTTGCATTTCTGATGCACTTATTCGTGCGTCGTAGCAGCTCTTCTCGTATTCATCAAAAGCATCCATGACTTTACTGCGTAGACCATCAATTCCTTGATGATCTGCCCCACCCTGGCGAATTGAAGTAAGTACTTCAAGTACCGGAGAAATGCAGGCGACTAGTTCAGATTTATTTTTCGACGCTTCCATGACTTTTACCTACTAACTATTTACTTGCCACCGAAACCACTTCAAGTTTCACGCCTTGAAGGCTAAATGGCACAAAGATTCTTAACGCTAATTCTTGTACAACTTGTTCCCAAGCTGCACCATGTGGTTCAACTTTAAAATATTCAAAACCACCTTTAACCGACACTCTATTCGGTGGACGCTGACAGTGTGTTAACTTCACACCACCAAGCGCTGAAGCAATTAAGATCTCCAACTGACTTGGTGCTGCCAGCTTAACCTGTTCTGCGAACAACTCGATCCACTGCGTGGATTCGTTTTCATAGAAAGCCGCAATGTACAACTCGCCCCGAGTCAAGGCACTGCTATCTATGTCTTTGACCTCGAAAATAGACTGAGAGATTGTGCTGAGTATTAAATCAGACGAGCGTGCTGCGCTTATCGAACCAATAAGGGTTTGAATATGAGATTCAATCAAACCAAAACTACGTGTTAAGTCTTGATGATCGTATACGGGTAACTCAAACTTACTCGCTTCAGGTTCAAAATTGATCAGTTGGCAGATTAGTTTATTTAGCGCCATAAACAGTGCATCTGGACTAGTTTTGGCTGTACCACTTAACTGCTTGATCTCTGGAAAAACAGAGCTAAATGTTTGTAATAACAAAAAGTGTTTGAGTTCTGTTGGACCAAAATCTTCCACAATCCCCATACTTGTGCGGTTTGTAAACAATGCGGTGTACTTAGCTTCAACCATGTTGACGAGTTTATTTACACGCTCGGCTAAATAGCCATGGGCTTTGATGTTTAGCAGTGGAGGAATATAGCTTGAGTCAATTTCGAACTGCCCATGCTCACCACGTATTACTTTTATACAAGGCAATTGCTCGATAAAACTGTTACTTGCGCTGAACTCAACCAGCATCAGTTTAGGCTTAGCTACCATCACTTCTGCTTTTCGATTTGGATCATGTGCATCTTGAAGCTCAACAAAATCGCAGTCATAAGCACTAAGTTGCCCAGTTTGCGGGTAACCTTGGATATTACTTACTGAATGATTGTTCGCAAGCGCCACACTAATGATGTATTCGCTTTTGTTATCTTCAAGCTCAAACATAGGTGCTTCGTTGTCAGCAAAAACATGATGTATATGACGACCACTTTTGAAGATTGCCGCAATACTTTGCAGTTTGACTACACCTTTGGCTAATGCCGATTCGTCAAATACAATGCGATCTAAACCATATGCATTGTCTCTAAGACTTTGCTGTACACCAGCTAGTTGAGATTGTTGGTATTGATCGAACAGTTGTAAGTGCTGCTGACTTAGCATTAAACCTTCAGCCCAAACAGGTTTGTATACGTTGTTGTGCTGCATTACTTGTCCTCCTCTACTTCAGGTAAACGAAGCGAGTTACTTGTAATTTCAATATCTAGAGAAGTAGATAAAGGCACAGGCCAATCATTTAAGTCATAAAATGCGCGCCAGTTACCACCAGTTCTGTCTCTAAATAGCGCAACAAAAGCCACGTACTTTGCAGATTCAGCTTGTTCAAACTCGATTTTTATACGATCTGAGGGATTTACGGTGCGTTCTTCCACGGTAACTAAGGTGTTAGCCAGAATTGATTTATCTGACTTCCAAAGCTGTTCAAATGTAGAATTTTTAAAGGCTTGAATATCAGTAAGTTGATATACTTTTAATACCACAGGTAGCGGTTCGTTAAACTGGTTTAAATTTATGTTATCGGTAGCAGTTACGTCTAACTTAACGTAAGTAGACATACAACCCGTTAAAAACAAAACCATTATAAATAAAGCATTCCTAGCCATATCCGCCTCAATTATAAGACATCCAAATTAGATTATTGGAGACAATTAATCTTTTTAATTTCCAGTACAATAGTGAAAGTACATTTGATTTAACTATTTAACAAGAAATTACAGAACACAAGTATGCAGTTTGTAACTGAATACTAAGTTAACATTCAAAAATCTTTTTGAAAATATTTAACCAACTGTTATTTATGGGTTTTCTATTTAAATTTGGTATTCAGAGAGGAAGTCTATAAGCTTAACGAGCAATTCAGTTTGCATTAAGCTTTCTTACGACTTGTTGAGATAGACACTTCCCTGAAAACAAAAACCATACTAAACATCTGGACTTTTGATGTACATTCTCGAACGGCGCATACGATACACAAACGCATTTTTTAGATCAACCTTAATATCAAATTAATATTATTAATCTATAAATAGCACACTTGCATTCAAGTCAAACCATGCAATAATCTCCATTATTATATGAATTAATTTAATAACAGATAATTACATTGAAAATCACCATTCACATAAAATTAACCAAAGTTTATGGACTATTGTGAGAGATTGTAAATAAACCAAGGCTAAATATCATGCACATAAGGATGACCATTTACGGCACAGACCAAAGTACTAAGGTCGTCAATATTGAACTAAACACTTGTATTATTTACGGTTTTGTTTTCCATAGTACTTTAGAATCAGGTTTGGATCTTTCTGGCGAACTTTTGGTTTGGAATGATGTAGCTTTTAAAACAATCAGCCCAGATCAAATGAGCACTTTTTTCACGGACACCCTCTTTGAAATTGGTACAAGGACGACTTCTGAGCGCACCTATTTTTATCAATTAACCTTAAAGCCAAGGGTAGAGCCACTTAAGCAAACAGGAAAAAGCCAAATTTTTGTAAAAATCAATGTACAATCTTTGGTCAACTCCCTTATTTTAATCATTAAAGACTTACCCACGTTACCACAGTGCGTACAAGCGCAAGAAAACGACTGCACCTTTTTCATCCGACTCTTGGCTAAATATGGCTTAATTTATTGGTTTGAATGCCATGACTTTAATAAATCGATAGTGATTTCTGAGGGGAATCTTGCAAGTCCGTATATTGAGCAAGGATTGTTGTCGGTGACGGGTAAAGATGGCCTTGTTCGCGAATACGGAACCAGCTTTGTTGGGTTTACGCAGTGCCAAAGTCGCCTTCGCTTTAGTATGGATGGCTCGCAAGTGCATGTGAATGCCCATCCGCCAACCTCGGTTCGTTCGGCGCAGTGCCGACACTTTGAGCCCGCAACACAAAGTCCCTCAGAGCAATTTGAGCATACAGGCAATCTAGAGCTTGCTTGCCTACCAACCAACAAAGCAAAAACGAAGTCACGCTGGTGGGGAACGTAGCCGACGCCAATACCGTTTATTCGTTTTCGTTAAGTGGTAAATTAGGCACAGCGAAAGGCGACGATTATACCTGCATTCACAGTAAGCAGGTTTATAAGCAAAACAGCGCCAATAACCCTTACCGAGCAGCTTATCATAGCGAGTCGGTTGTGTGCCCCGGAGTGAGGTAATACTCGACTAAGCGCTTCTTTAAAGCGACAAGTGATTACAATAATTTACTTATCAATTAATATGGAAATACCATGATCACGACGCAACAATATTTATTGGCCTTTTGGTTTCTTTTATCAGTTTTGTCGTTGCCGTATTGATTGGTAAACAGAGACGTAAGCTAATTCAACCTTGGATAAAAGCCATTGTGTTACTAGGGCCTGTTGACCTTTGCTGTTTGATTTTTGTTCTTCTGAGTGGGTTTTGCTCGCGACGCTCGACTTGCCGCCTAGTAATCTAGGCAAAAGGTGAGCAACAATGAACAAAGCGCACTCAGGTGAACCCAAAGGGCAGCGCTTGACTGGCATTTCTACTGTGTTATCACCTGACTTACATAGAATAACTATGCTACGCAGGCTCTGCCTTGTATAAATACCAGTCAAGCTGCTGCAAAAACAAACTTGAAAGATCAACAGGCCCTAATATCAGTGCTTTCGTTTTTTATCTGTATGTCTATACTTTCAGGGCTATTTTCCAATGCGGTTATCATAAGTAAAGCCGCGGGTCAGTCGATCATATTTATACAGGTCGGTTTTGGGAACTACAAATTTGTAGCACATACTAAAGCCAAAAGTCGCCAGTAAAATCAGATCAACATTTATCGCTGAACATAACAAGGAGTTGGAATGCGAGAAGAAAACCGACAAGTCCCACAACAATTGGGCCAGTATCTATATCAACAAATTAAAGAACCGTGGAGTGAAGCACGACTCGTGTTGGACTACCATGACGACAATATGCCTAGGTGTTCCGCTTTTTACTATGATACCAGCACACCAAAACAAGCACACGTTATACCAGTAAGTGATGAAATCTCCGTGCTTTTCCTAAGCTTGTTCGAAAATGCGACGTCAAATCAAGACGAAAATTGGCAAAAGGCCATTTTCTCAGTACAGCGTAGTGGGCAGTTTAGTTTAAACTTTGAAACCGCTGATAATGAAGAGTGAGATAAAAATCAAGCCCTTCAATTAAACGGACATCATTAATTGAAAACGGCCAACAGTAATGTTGGCCTTTCACTTTTAAAGTGTAGCAATACTTTGGTTTATCGCTTTTAATGCGGCGGCGGGGTTTTCAGCTTTAGTGATCGGACGCCCTATCACTAGATAATCACTCCCCGCTTTCACTGCTTTTTCAGGTGTCATAATACGTTTTTGATCGCCAGCATCAGCACCTGCTGGTCGGATACCCGGTGTCACAAGCTTAAACTCTTTACCGAGTTGAGCTTTTAAAAGTTCGGCTTCTTGCGCAGAACAGACCACGCCATCTAGGCCTGATTCTTTCGCTAATTTTGCTAGATATAGTACTTGCTCTTGAGGTGTTTTTTCAATTCCGAGCTTTAATAGCTGACCTTGATCCATACTCGTTAGCACGGTGACAGCAATAAGTAGTGGCGCTTTATCACCGTAAGCTGCCAATGCTTCTTTTGCTTTTGACATCATTTCATGACCGCCGCTGGCATGAACATTTACCATCCACACGCCAAGTTCAGCTGCAGCAGTTACCGCTTTTGCAACTGTGTTTGGAATATCATGAAATTTTAGGTCTAAGAACACATCGAAATTCATATCTACCAGTTTTTTTACAAACTGAGGGCCAAAATAGGTAAACATCTCTTTACCTACTTTCAATCGGCATTCGTCGGGTGAAAGCTGAGAAACAAATGATAATGCAGCTTCTTCATTATCATAATCAAGCGCAATCAAAACCTTTTTTAAATCTTGTGTCGACATAGTTACCCTATTTGGCCAAATTAAAAACTTAAAAACCGTCTAACCCACGGCTTGGAGCAAGTGACTCCCAATGTTTACAGGAGGGACATAACCAGTACATTGTGTGACTTGTAAACCCACAATGACCACATTGATAGTTTGGCTTAGTTGCAATATAAGACTTCACCAATTTATCTATTTCTTGTAGTACGTGATCTATTTTAGCATCTTTGCCGCTAATGAGTTGCAGCAAATAACTAAAGCCCCTAATTGATGGTTCACGCTTTAAACTATCAGTTAGAAACTCTATCGCCTCGGAAATATGACCTTTTTGAACTAATCCTTGGCAAAACTTAATTCTGATCAGCACGCCTCCTTTTTCTAATAGCTCAGAAACCAACTCGAAAAATTGTTCATGAATATTTAATTTAACATAACAGGATTCTAGGTCCTCAATTACTAGAGGTGCCATAAATACAAATTGGCTCACAAGCTTTCGCCAATAATATATACATTTAACGTAATCATCATGTTTGTATGCGTCTTTCCCCATTTCATACAAGGGTCTTACAGTTTCATGCGCGAGCGACGTCGCTTTTTCGAATAGGCTTGGATTCTTTTCTTGATTTGCAGCTTCACAATAGAAATTTGCAATAGTGGCGCAATGAGACGACTTTTTGAAAAGCTCAGGATGCGCTTCATACATATGAACGCCTTTTCGCCAATCTCTAGTTTGAGAGTATAGGTTTAGAATTGGGTCGAGTGCATCTTTAAACCCAAGTTTTACAAGAATGACTAAATGTTCTTCAGCGCTATCCAATAGGCCAGCTAAGATGTAATCTTGAGCAAGCTCTAGACGACAGGACTTCACCACTTCTTCATCTAGATTAGGTTGTTTAAGTAATAGCTCATGAATTTTTATCGCTCTATCTAACTCTCCCCGCTTTCTAAAGAGCGATGCGAGCGTTAAATAATGGTCGACGGAGTCTGCTGAGACTTCTAGTAATTTGGTGAGGTGTTCAAGACCCTGATCTTCTTCCCTATCTAGTAGGAATTTTAGGCCTTTACTGTATTCAGAAGTAATTTGTCTACTTTGCTCTAGGGCTTGATTCTTTGCACTATTTTTACCCATAACATAACCGTAAGCGGCGGCTACAGGTAGTAATAAAAACAGCAGCTCGATCATAACTAGCGTTCGGCTGCTTGACTAAGCTTACTATTACTTTTTTTTAGGCGATGATTTTGCCATTTAAGCTTAGATAAAACCGACGCAGTTACAAGTAAACCAATAATTATCCCAAGAGCTAAGCAAATACTCATTAAGGTTGCGAGTGGTAACTCTGCACTTGCAATTACAAAATTGACATTAACAACTTGTGGATTTTGTGTTCCAACTAAAAATGCAATCAGTATGGCAACAACAGCTAATCCCTTTTTCAATACTGCAACCAAGTTTAGCTCCGTTAGACTTAATTATTTAAGCTTTCGTTTACTCTATCGCGCAGCTCTTTGCCTGGCTTAAAGTGTGGTACGTATTTACCATCCAATTCTACTGTCTCGCCCGTTTTAGGATTACGACCAGTGCGAGGAGAACGGAAGTGAAGCGAGAAACTACCAAAGCCACGGATTTCGATACGCTCCGAGTCTGATAATGAGCCAGCCATTTGTTCAAGGATTTCTTTTACCGCATTCTCTACATCTTTAACAGGAACGTGAGCGTGCTGCAGTGCAAGTTGTTCTATCAATTCAGACTTTGTCATAATGTTTCCTTTAGTGTAAAAGGAAGGGCTAAGCGCCCTTCCTAGTTTAAAGACTGATTAATTAGTCTTTTTGAGCATTTTTGAAAGCTGCAGCCATTGCGTTTTCGAACGCAGGCTCATCTTTCTTAAGCTTCTCTAGTACTTCTTTTTCTTCAGCTTCGTAGATAGCTTTAACTGATAGGCTGATAGTACGGTTCTTACGATCAACACCTACAAATTTAGCTTCGATTTCGTCGCCTTCAGAAACAGCAGCAGTCGCGTCTTCAACACGCTCTTGCGCGATGTCAGCTACACGGATGTAACCTTCAACGCCTTCGATTAGCTCAACAGTTGCGCCTTTAGCATCAACTTCAGTCACTTTACCTTTAACAATAGCACCTTTTTTGTTGGCGTCTAGGTAGTTAGTGAATGGATCTGCGTCGATTTGCTTAACGCCTAGAGAGATACGCTCACGCTCTGGGTCAACTTGTAGAACGATAGCTGTGATTTCGTCACCTTTCTTGTACTCACGTACAGCTTCTTCGCCTGGAGTGTTCCAAGAGATGTCAGATAGGTGTACAAGACCGTCGATACCGCCGTCAAGACCGATGAAGATACCAAAGTCAGTGATAGACTTGATCTTACCAGAAACTTGGTCGCCTTTGTTGTTAAGACGAGCAAATTCTTGCCAAGGGTTAGCTTTACACTGCTTAAGACCTAGAGAAATACGACGACGCTCTTCGTCGATTTCAAGAACCATAACTTCAACAGTATCACCTAGTGAAACTACTTTTGAAGGGTGGATGTTCTTGTTAGTCCAATCCATTTCTGAAACGTGTACTAGACCTTCAACGCCTTCTTCGATTTCAACGAAACAGCCGTAGTCAGTTAGGTTAGTTACACGACCAGTAAGCTTAGCACCTTCTGGGTAACGACCAGCGATAGCAGCCCATGGATCTTCGCCAAGTTGCTTAAGACCTAGAGAAACACGAGTCTTCTCTTTGTCGAACTTAAGTACTTTAACGTTGATTTCGTCACCTACGTTCACGATCTCTGAAGGGTGCTTAACACGCTTCCAAGCCATGTCAGTGATATGTAGAAGACCGTCAACACCACCTAAGTCTACGAATGCACCGTAGTCTGTAAGGTTCTTAACGATACCCTTAACTTCTTGACCTTCAACAAGGTTTTGAAGAAGCTCTTCACGCTCTTGTGAGTTCTCAGATTCGATAACAGCACGACGTGAAACAACAACGTTGTTGCGCTTCTGGTCTAGCTTGATAACTTTGAACTCTAGCTCTTTACCTTCAAGGTGAGCTGTGTCGCGAACTGGACGTACATCAACAAGTGAACCAGGTAGGAATGCACGGATTGAATCAACTTCAACAGTGAAACCGCCTTTAACTTTACCGTTGATCATACCAACAACAGTTTCGTGCTCTTCACATGCTTTCTCTAGACGGATCCAAGCTTCGTGACGCTTCGCTTTCTCACGAGAAAGGATAGTCTCACCGAAACCGTCTTCGATAGCGTCAAGTGCTACATCTACTTCGTCGCCAACAGCAACTTCTAGTTCACCAGCAGCATTTTTGAATTGCTCTGCAGGGATTGCACTTTCAGATTTAAGGCCAGCATCAACAAGAACAACATTGTTCTCGATAGCGATTACTGTACCTTTAACGATTGAGCCTTGCTCAACTTCAAAACCCTGTAGGCTTTCTTCAAATAACTGCGCAAAATTTTCTGACATACTAAATACGTCTCTATAAAGTTAAATTACCAATTAGCAACCATGCTGCATGGGGTTGTTAAATAAACACTAGCTTCCTGCCTGTGTCATTAAAAAATTTACTTAGGTAAACAACTTTTTGGAAGTTTACCTGCCACAATGGCGTCTTGAATAAAAGACATAACCTGTTTGAACACTTGCTCAGCATTATGCTCAGTTGTATCAACAACTATCGCATCGCTAGCAGGAACTAATGGGGCAACCTTGCGATTCATATCGCGATCATCGCGAGCTTTAATGTCTTCTAACAGACCACTTAGTGTAACATCATGGCCCTTCTCATTCAACTCAACAAATCGCCTGCGAGCACGTTCTTCTGCACTTGCAGTCAAATAAATTTTAAGTTCAGCATCAGGGAATACCACCGTTCCCATATCACGTCCATCTGCAATTAAGCCAACTTCTGTTCTAAAAGCGCGCTGACGTCGTAATAATGCCTCTCTCACTCTTGGTAATGCTGCAATTTTTGACGCTGCTGCACCGACTTCTTCATTGCGAATGGTATTAGTGACATCTTCACCTTCGAGTACAATTTTGCTTTTTTTAGTTTCTTTATCGATAGAAAATTGTACATCCAAATTAGCTGCGAGTGGAACCAAGCCCTCTTCGTTATCAGTTGCAATTTGGTGGTGTAATGCTGCTAACGAAAGCACGCGATAAATCGCACCGCTATCCAACACTTCCCAGTTTAATGTTTCAGCTAACAAGCGACAAACAGTTCCTTTGCCTGAACCACTTGGGCCGTCTACGGTGATAACTGGCATAGCTGCCTGCATTTAGACCTCCTAAAAATGCTCACCTGAATTTGACGGCGCATAGTATACGTCAATTTGCTGAATATATCCTTATTTACCTGTCATTTTTTGTTATATCTCAAATTATTAGTGCAGCGAGATACGATAAATGTTGGAAGTAGACTGGCTTTTACTGAATAAAATTCAAACAAAAATACGCATATCTAAAGTAGTTTTAGGCGGTTTCTAGAGAAGATTTTAAGGTGTCGAACCTGTTCAACACCTTTGATGAGACTAATACTGACTAATGCTTTCTAACACTGAAAAGTAGGTTGGGAAGGTTTTTGCCGTGCATTTAGGGTCGTTGATAGTGATCGCTTGACCACCCACTGCAACCATCGAAAAACACATTGCAATACGATGGTCATTGTATGTATCCACATCCGTGAAATTAAAATTAGCCGGTGGCGTTACTTCGATAAAGTCGTGCCCTTCTACCACTTCTGCGCCTACTTTTTTAAGCTCAGTCGCCATGGCAGCTAACCTGTCGGTTTCTTTCACACGCCAATTGTAGATATTACGAATAGCAGTTTTTCCTTTAGCAAATAGTGCTACGGTTGCAAGTGTCATCGCAGCATCAGGGATAGCATTGGCATCAATATCCACACCATTTAGCTCACCTTTACGAACAACAATACGCTCATCATACCAATCGATGTTTGCACCGACTTGTTCCATCACTTTGGCAAAGCCGATATCACCCTGCACACTTTGCTTACCCACCCCTTTGATCTCAATTTCACCGCCGGCAATTGCAGCAGCAGCGATGAAATAAGAGGCTGACGACGCATCCCCTTCGACCATAAGTGTTCCTGGAGAACGATACTGTTGTCCAGCTTTTACCACAAAATGTTGATAATTGTGGTTTTCGACGTGAACACCAAAGTGCGCCATCACGCCAATAGTAATATCAATATAAGGTTTTGAAACAAGATCACCTTTAATCGCAATATTCGTATCGCCACTAAAAAGTGGTGCAGCCATCAATAATGCGGTTAAAAACTGGCTTGAGATACTACCGTCAATCTCAACTTCACCACCAGCAAGTTGCTTACCTGCAATTTTTAACGGTGGGTAGTCTTTGTTTTTTAGATATTGAATATCCGCGCCAAGCACTTGCATCGCGTCAACAAGATGACCAATCGGACGCTCTTCCATCCGCGGCTCACCAATCAGTTTATAATCACCGGGCATAGCTGCAAGCACAGCGGTTAATGGACGATATGCGGTCCCCGCGTTACCTAAAAATAGTGGTTCAACGGGTGTAGTAAACTTACCACCATTTCCTTTGACCAGTGCCACCGTATTATTGTCTTCTAGCGTCACTTCAACGCCCAACTGAGACAACGCGCCTAACATATGGCGGATGTCATCGCTATCTAGTAAGTTCGTCACCTTTGTTGTGCCTTCGCACAACGCCGCAAGCAACAAAATACGATTTGATAAGCTTTTTGAGCCTGGTAGCGTCACACTGCCGCTGACTTTGGTTATGGGCTTGAGAGTTAATTGCTCCATCAACTGTTCTCCCGTGCGAATTTATCCATAAATGCAACTAGTGCTTTGATCCCTTCGATTGGCATGGCGTTGTATATGCTAGCCCGCATACCGCCAACAAAACGGTGGCCTTCAAGTGCGATTAAACCGTTTTGTTCTGCCTCAGCCAAGAATTTTGCATTTAGGCTGTCATCATTTAACCAAAATGGTACGTTCATCAACGAGCGACAATGTTTTGCAACTTTATTTGAGTAGAAGTCAGAGCTATCGATGTAATCATACAAAATGCCTGCTTTTTCTTGGTTGTGTGCTTCCATTGCTTTAACACCACCAATGCTTTCAAGATATTTGAACACCTCAAACGCAAGGTACCAAGCAAATGTTGGTGGTGTGTTGTACATACTTTGCTGTTCAGC
The DNA here is from genome assembly GCF_002208135.1 of Pseudoalteromonas piscicida. Lineage (NCBI taxonomy): Bacteria > Pseudomonadati > Pseudomonadota > Gammaproteobacteria > Alteromonadales > Pseudoalteromonadaceae > Pseudoalteromonas > Pseudoalteromonas piscicida. The sequence continues at coordinate 1,686,183 of NZ_CP021646.1, read as the reverse complement.
CTCAATGGCATAATCGAGGATAGCTGGTCTTGGCAAGCCTTCACGCTTCAATAATGTCTTCCGTACAATCGCGATACTGAGGCCCGAAGGACCGATATTTTTTTGTGCACCAGCATAGATCAAATCAAAGTCATCGACGTTAATTTCACGAGATAAAATATTGGAAGACATATCCGCTACAATTGGTGCGGTTGCATGCTTTGGAACGTCAAATATTTCAATACCGTCGATAGTTTCGTTTGGACAATAGTGAACAAATGAAGCGTTTTCTGGTAGCTTCCACTCGGAGACAGGTAAAATGTCGAATTGACCATTTTCGTCAGTACGAATATTAATCGCATGCGTTTGCGTGAATTTCTCACCTTCTTTCGTTGCACCAGTAGACCAGATCCCGTTTTCAATATATACGCCAGGTACACCCTCTACATGTAGGTTTAGAGGTACAGCAGCAAAGTGACCTCGACCACCGCCATGCATAAACAATACTTCAAATTCATCAGAGATGTTCATCAAACGACGTAAGCTTGCTTCACATTGCTTTGCCATTTCGAGATACGGTGCCGAACGATGGCTAACTTCCATCACTGAAACACCTAGATTTTGCCAATCTAGAAATTCTTTTTGCGCTTTTTTCATAACTTCAACAGGTAACATCGCAGGACCCGCGCAAAAATTATAAACCGTCATATTTTTCCTCATTCCAAATAATCTAGATCATCCAAAGAATAACATTATTCTCATGACTTTTTGGATGAACAGTAGGCTGCCCGACTAAAACGTCGGATTGTTGGTAGCCTTAATTTATCAGGCTTCTGGCTCTTGTCATAGAGGAACAGATTGAAAAAATTGACAGGAAGAAAAAAAGCGACCGAAGTCGCTTTTTTGGGTAGGATTTTTTTATTCCTCTGCGTCAGGTTCCGCAGCAGGTGTTGCTTCACCTTCTAGCTCTGCAACGTCACCCTCAGGCAACTCTTCCACTTCAATTTCTTCGATGCGTTGAAGACCAACTACTTTCTCGTCTTCCATCGTACGGATCAGAATCACACCTTGGGTGTTACGGCCTACCGTAGAAACTTCGTTTACGCGCGTTCTAACTAGCGTACCACGGTTTGAGATCAACATGATTTCATCGTTGTCATCAACTTGAACCGCGCCAACCACAGAACCATTTCTTTCTGTTACTTTGATTGACACAACACCTTGTGTTGCACGGCTCTTCGCAGGGTACTCTGCAAGCGGTGTGCGCTTACCATAACCATTTTCAGTTACGGTCAAGATTGCACCATCGCCTTGTGGTACGATTAGTGATACCACTTTAACGTCATCTGGCATCTTGATACCACGAACACCAGTAGCTGTACGGCCCATAGGACGTAAAGCCAACATTTCTTCGCCAGTTTCAGGATCACGCTTCACTTCACCCGTTTCTGAATCTCGCTGCTTCTCATTAAAGCGTACAACTTTACCATGCTCAGTAAATAGCATGATGTCATTTTCACCTGTGGTAATGTTAGCACCGATGAGGCTATCGCCTTCGTTCAAGTTGATAGCAATAATACCGCTTGCACGCTGACGGCTGTATGCAGTCAGAGGTGTTTTCTTAACGATACCACTCGCTGTTGCCATGACGATAAACTTATCTTCTTCGTATTCACGAACCGGTAAAATTGTCGTAATACGCTCATCAGCTTCGAGTGGTAACAAGTTAACAATTGGCTTACCGCGCGCAGCACGTGATGCGAGCGGCAACTGGTAAACTTTTAACCAATATAAGCGCCCCGAAGTGGAGAAACAAAGAATTGTATCGTGAGTATTTGCAACGAGTAGACGTTCGATAAAGTCTTCATCTTTCATCTTAGTTGCAGATCGCCCTTTACCACCACGACGCTGTGCTTCGTAATCGCTAAGAGGTTGATATTTCACGTAGCCTTCGTGAGAAAGCGTAACGACAACGTCTTCTTCGTTGATCAAATCCTCTAGACTGATATCGTGCGCTGCAGCAGTGATCTCTGTACGACGCTCATCACCATATGTTTCTTTGATTTCGACAAGCTCATCACGGATCACTTCCATCAAACGTTCTGGAGAGGAAAGGATATACAGTAGTTCAGCGATAAGATCGAGTAGCTCTTTGTATTCTGCCAGAATTTTCTCGTGCTCAAGACCCGTTAATTTGTGTAGTCTTAAGTCAAGAATTGCTTGGGCTTGTTGCTCAGACAAATAATACTGACCGTCACGGATCCCGAGTTCTTCAGCTAACCAGTCTGGACGTGCAACATTTTCTTCGCCAGTGCGCTCAAGCATTGATTTAACGTTACCAAGATCCCAAGCTCGCGCCGTAAGCGCCGCTTTCGCTTCCGCTGGTGTTGGTGACTTACGAATAAGCTCAATGATAGGGTCAATGTTTGCTAGCGCAATTGCTAGGCCTTCAAGCGTATGCGCTCTGTCTCTTGCCTTACGAAGATCAAATACAGTACGACGCGTTACGACTTCACGACGGTGAATGATAAACGCATCGAGCATTTCTTTTAGGTTGAAACACTTTGGCTGGTTGTTATCTAGCGCAACCATATTGATACCAAACACAGTTTGTAGTTGTGTTTGAGCGTATAGGTTGTTTAGTACAACTTCACCTACTTCACCACGTTTGATTTCAATAACAATACGCATACCGTCTTTATCCGACTCGTCGCGTAGTGCACTAATCCCTTCAACCTTTTTGTCTTTAACAAGTTCTGCGATCTTTTCGATTAATCTTGCCTTGTTAACCTGGTAAGGAATTTCATGAACGATGATGGTTTCTTTGCCTGTTTTCTCATCGACTTCGATGTCAGCTTTCGCGCGGATATAAATCTTACCACGACCTGTTTTATAGGCTTGTTCGATGCCATTTTTACCGCTAATGATAGCGGCAGTTGGGAAATCAGGACCCGGAATATAATCGATTAACTCTTCAATGGTGATGTCTGGATTCTGGATCACAGCCAAACACCCATTGATCACCTCTGTTAAATTGTGAGGTGGAATATTGGTAGCCATACCAACCGCGATACCAGATGAACCATTCACCAATAGGTTAGGCACTTTAGTTGGTAACACATCTGGAATTTGCTCTGTACCATCGTAGTTTGGTACATAATCAACGGTTTCTTTTTCAAGGTCAGCAAGTAACTCGTGAGCGACTTTAGCCATACGTACTTCGGTATAACGCATCGCAGCTGCAGAGTCACCATCGACAGAACCAAAGTTACCTTGTCCATCTACTAGCATATAGCGTAGAGAAAAAGGCTGAGCCATACGTACAATAGTATCGTAAACCGCGCTATCACCATGTGGGTGATATTTACCGATTACGTCACCAACTACACGAGCTGACTTTTTATAAGGTTTGTTCCAGTCATTTTTAAGTTCATTCATCGCGAACAATACACGACGGTGAACAGGCTTAAGGCCGTCACGTACGTCAGGTAATGCACGACCTACGATTACACTCATCGCATAATCTAGGTATGAATTTTTTAATTCATCTTCGATATTGACTGGCAGGATTTCATTGGCGAGATCAGACATTTGACTCCACTTTCCTTCAGTGTCTACCCCTTTTGTGTCACACTACAACTTGTGTTGAGATGCTATCTGAATATCAAATTGCTTTTTCTGCTGAAGCGCCAATTAAACGCGCTTCAAAAAATAGCCGAATTGCCTCAGAGTATCAGCGGGGCTTTGTTTATTATAAAATTCGTCAAGCATGCTAACACACTTTTTACCGTTTTACAGGTGCTATTTTTATCTAATCCCCTTTATAATGCGCTCAATTCGACGAGGAAGTTTTTTATGACCGAACATCAAAATGTAGACCCTAATGAAATCGCCAAATTTGAAGAAATAGCAGAGCGCTGGTGGGACCGCGAGGGAGAATTTAAGCCATTACACGACATTAACCCATTAAGATTGGACTTTATCAACGATAAATGTGAAGGCCTATTTGCAAAAACAGTATTGGATGTCGGTTGTGGTGGCGGGATTTTAACAGAAAGCATGGCTAAGCTGGGTGCAAATGCAACCGGTATCGATATGGGGCAAGAGCCGCTTAACGTCGCAAAGCTCCACGCGTTAGAGGTCGGCGTTAACGTAGACTATCAAAAAGTGCCAGCGGAAGAATTCGCAGCCATGCACCAAGGCGAGTTCGATGTAGTAACTTGTATGGAAATGTTAGAACACGTACCAGACCCAGAATCCATTATTCGTTCAGTCGCACAGCTAGTTAAGCCCGGCGGTCACGTATTTTTTTCTACCTTAAACAAAACCACGAAAGCGTATTTACTGGCTATCGTCGCTGCTGAAAAACTGCTTAAGATGGTTCCAGAAGGCACGCATGAGCATGATAAGTTTATCCGCCCCTCGACCTTAATTGATTGGGCTGAAAAGTACGACCTCAAAGTGAGAGCGGCGACAGGAATTAACTACAACCCTATCGGCAAAACATTTACTTTAACCAAGGACGTTTCAGTTAACTACATTCTACACTTTGAGAAGCTGGCATGATCCAAGCTGTATTATTTGATTTAGACGGTACATTGCTGGATACCAGTGACGACTTGGGAGCCGCACTAAACCACGTTTTAGCTGCTAATAAAATGCCTACAGTCGGCAAACAGGTATATAGCAGTGCGATATCAAACGGCGTAGCAGCGATGCTGCAGGTAGGATTTGGCGAGTCATTAAAGCACTACGATACTCAGGTATTACGTCAGGGAGTGCTCGACTACTACCTTGAGAATTTATCAGTACACTCCCAATGCTTTGCGCAAATTGGTGAGTTATTAGCGGCACTTGTAGAAAAAGAGGTTCAGGTTGGGATCATGACAAACAAGCCTGAATTTTTAACACTTCCGCTACTAAAACAGATCCCTGAACTTGCAAAGATCGAGACAGTTGTGTGTGGAGATACCTTGGCTGTGGCTAAACCTCATCCCGAGCCTTTACTGTTAGTGGCGTCAAAATTGGGGGTTTCACCTACGCGTTGTATTTATGTTGGCGATGCTGAGCGAGATATCGTTGCTGCAAAATCCGCAAAAATGATTAGTGCAGCAGCAATGTGGGGATTCATTCCATCAGAAGCTGAAGCAAAGTCATGGCATGCGGATCTCTATCTTACTAACCCATTAGACACACTATCGCATATTTAGTGTCGATTAAAAAATAAAACACCATATATTGTGTTTTTGCTATAATAGATACGAATTTGTGTAGAAAAAAATCAGTTAGAATTTTTTTTTATTTTTACTGAAATGCGTCATCTTTCTGTTGATTTTTCTTTGTGGGCAGATAAGTGGATTGTCATAGGTTAGTGGATACTTACATAAATAAATTATCCCAAACTTATCCACAATTCTGCCCGAGTTGTTCTCTTGCAAATTCACGTCAACCCCACTATCTTGTGATCCCTAGCCACTAGGGCACCATATATAGTGGTGGTTTGCTAAACAATTTTATATTCGTGCGATATCTAAAGCGCGTTCCTAAGGAATACAGGCACATAACATGAACCAACAGCTATCTGTATGCAAAAGAAACGGTCGCAAAGAACCGTTAGATCTAGATAAGATCCATCGTGTCATTACATGGGCGGCAGAAGGCCTAGATAACGTCTCAGTTTCTCAGGTTGAATTAAAGTCACACATCCAGTTTTATGACGGTATTCGTACTGGTGATATCCACGAAACGATTATTAAAGCTGCAGCCGATCTGATCTCAAAAGAGTCTCCAGATTATCAGTATCTAGCCGCTCGCTTGGCTATTTTCCATTTGCGTAAGAAAGCCTATGGCTGTTTTGAGCCGCCGCACTTACACGACCATGTGGTAAAGTTGGTTGAAGACAAGCGCTATGATCAGCACCTTCTCACTGACTACACAAAAGCAGAGTTTGATGAGCTAAACAGCTACATCGACCATAGCCGAGATATGAACTTCAGCTATGCAGCCGTTAAGCAGTTGGAAGGTAAGTACCTTGTACAAAACCGCGTAACAGGTGAGATCTATGAAAGTGCGCAGTTCTTATATGTTCTTGTTGCTGCAAGCTTGTTTGCAAACTACCCGAAAGAAACGCGTCTAGATTACATTAAGCGATTCTACGATGCGGTTTCAACCTTCAAAATTTCATTACCAACGCCAATTATGGCTGGTGTTCGCACGCCGACACGTCAGTTTAGCTCATGCGTACTTATTGAATGTGCTGATAGCCTAGATTCAATCAACGCAACTTCTTCTGCGATTGTAAAATACGTCAGTCAGCGCGCTGGTATTGGTATCAACGCTGGTCGTATTCGTGCACTTGGTAGCCCAATTAGAAATGGTGAAGCATACCACACAGGATGTATTCCTTTTTATAAGCACTTCCAAACGGCTGTTAAAAGCTGCTCCCAAGGCGGTGTGCGTGGTGGCGCAGCGACCCTATTCTACCCGCTTTGGCATCTTGAAGTTGAAAACCTATTAGTACTAAAAAATAACCGTGGTGTTGAAGAGAACCGCGTGCGTCATTTAGATTATGGCGTGCAGTTCAACAAAACCATGTATAGCCGCCTAATTAAAGACGACTATATCACGCTATTTAGTCCATCAGATGTGCCTGGTCTTTATGACGCATTCTTTGAAGATCAAGATAAATTCGAAGAACTGTATGTTAAGTACGAGCAAGATGAGTCTATTCGTAAGAAACGCATTAAAGCGATTGAATTATTCTCAATGTTTGCACAAGAACGTGCGAGCACTGGTCGCATTTATCTACAAAACGTTGACCACTGTAATACACACAGCCCGTTTGACTCTAAGGTTGCACCGATCCGCCAGTCAAACTTATGTCTTGAAATTGCACTACCAACGAAGCCGCTAAGCCATGTAAATGACCCTGAAGGCGAAATTGCGCTTTGTACGCTTTCAGCATTTAACTTAGGTGCAATCAAGTCTCTAGATGAGTTAGAAGAGTTAGCCGAGCTTGCGGTTCGTGCACTTGATAACCTGTTAGACTATCAAGACTATCCAGTACCTGCCGCGTACAATGCGACAATGGGACGCCGTACACTGGGTATCGGTGTGATTAACTTTGCTTATTATCTTGCAAAGAATGGTGTTAAGTACTCAGACGGTAGCGCTAACGGCCTAACACACAGAACATTTGAAGCGATCCAATACTATCTGATGAAAGCATCGAATGAACTGGCAAAAGAGCGCGGTGCTTGTCCTAAGTTTAACGAGACGACCTACTCACAAGGTATTATGCCAATAGATACCTATAAGCGTGACCTTGATAAAGTCTGTGAGGAGCCATTACGCCTTGACTGGGATGCCCTAAGAGCAAGCATCCAAGAACACGGTATGCGTAACTCAACGTTGTCAGCATTGATGCCGTCGGAAACATCATCGCAAATTTCAAACGCGACAAACGGTATAGAACCGCCTCGTGGTCATATCAGTGTTAAAGCGAGTAAAGATGGTATCTTGAAGCAAGTTGTACCAGAGTACGACCGCCTCAAAGACAACTATGAGCTACTTTGGGATATTCCATCTAACGATGGTTACTTGGCGCTAGTTGGTATTATGCAGAAGTTCATCGATCAAACTATCTCTGCAAATACCAATTATGATCCAAGTAAGTTTGAAGCAGGTAAAGTTCCTATGAAGCTATTGCTAAAAGACTTACTCACCGCGTACAAACTTGGTGTTAAGACACTTTACTACCATAATACCCGCGACGGTGCTTCGGATGCTCAAGATGAGTTGAAACCAGAAGCAGAAGACGATGGCTGTGAAGGCGGCGCTTGTAAGATATAACTTTTTATGCGGGTGGTCTTCACCCGCTTTTTTAGGTATTGAGTAACACATTTATGGCATATTCTACGTTTAGCAGAAATCATAACGACCAGTTAAAAGAACCGATGTTTTTCGGACAAACTGTTAATGTATCTCGCTACGACCAGCAGAAGTTCCCTATTTTCGAAAAGCTAATTGAAAAGCAATTATCGTTTTTCTGGCGTCCAGAAGAAGTTGACGTAAGTAAGGATAGATTGGACTTTCAGGCACTTCCTGAGCACGAAAGACATATCTTTTTGAGCAACCTAAAATATCAAACATTGCTAGACAGTGTACAAGGTCGCTCTCCGAACGTTGCACTTTTGCCGATCGTCTCCATTCCTGAACTTGAAACTTGGATCGAAACTTGGGCGTTTAGTGAAACGATCCACAGTCGCTCTTACACTCACATTATTCGTAATGTGACGCAAAATCCTGAGTTAATCTTTGACGACATCGTGGGCAATGACAAAATTGTTGAACGTGCGGATGCGGTTACTAAGTATTACGATGAACTGATTGAAAAGGTAAGCCTTTATAATCAGTATGGTGAAGGCAAACATGAAATTAACGGCACAACGGTCGTCATAAACTTGTTTGAACTGAAAAAGCTCCTGTACCTTTGTATCATGTCGGTAAACATCTTAGAAGCGATCCGCTTCTACGTGAGTTTTGCCTGCTCGTTTGCTTTTGCTGAGCGTGAGCTTATGGAAGGTAATGCAAAGATCATCAAACTGATTGCTCGTGATGAGGCGCTTCATTTGTCTGGCACACAGCACATGCTAAATATCATGCAAGAAGGCAAAGACGACCCTGAAATGTCTATCGTGGCAGCACAATGCCGTGAAGAAGCAATTAAGATGTTTGTTGAAGCAGCTGAGCAAGAAAAAGAATGGGCTGAGTACCTGTTTAAAGACGGTTCAATGATTGGACTAAACAAAGATATTTTGTGTCAATACGTCGAGTACATCACAAATATTCGTATGGCAGCAGTTGGTTTACCAACGCAATTTGAGACCAAATCGAATCCTATTCCGTGGATCAATGCTTGGCTTGTTTCTGACAATGTTCAGGTTGCACCACAGGAAGCTGAGATCAGCTCATACCTTGTTGGACAAATTGATTCTGAAGTTGATGCCTCTGACTTTGGCGATTTCGACCTGTAATGGTTGAAAAGCCATCCTTCCTAATTCAGGTTGAGAATATTGAGGAGCCACTGGAATATTTGGCTTCTTCGTCTTCGATACTTGAAACCCTTGAAGCCGCAAATATTGAAGTCCCCTATCAATGCCGCGAAGGTTTTTGTGGCGCTTGCCGTGCGAAGCTCATCGAAGGACAAATACAGTACGCGAACGAGCCACTTGCTTTTGTGAGAGATGGGGAAATTTTATTGTGCTGTAGCAAGCCCAAAAGTCATATCAAAATAGAGCTACCTTAGTTAACAACTTGCTCTCTGGCAGCCGTTATCCTTTTCTACTGCGTTAAATCAGCTTGGTAATTTGAGTACGAATGTAGTGTTCACTATCAGTAACACTCATCGCCCCATTTTCAAAAATCACATCCCAATGTAGACTTCGCGTCAGCATTTCACACAATTCAACCACAAAGTCCGTGGGAATACTAAACACAGAGAAAGACCCAATAAACTGTAATTGCGCTCGACGCTCTTCAAACCATTGCTCACCGTCAGCACACAACACCACAACCTTAGCATAAAGCTTTTCGTACTTGAGTATCTCATCGACTTCTAAGGTACCTATAAACAAGGCGACTTCAACCTCTTTGTTGTCATCTTCAAGCCATACATCCGGCCAATACTTTTTCTCCGCCTTGCTCCACTTTGCGGGCTTTTCAAAAGACAGTGCGCAGATCCCAAGCAATTTCATCGCAAAATGCTCACTACTTTCTTTTGACAATATGGCAGTGGTAAATGCTTCTTCATGGTGGCTATGGTGAAATAAGTCAGCAACCTTAATCCTTGCCTTGAAAACAAATGGCTTGTTCATTACGTTGTGCTCACTTTGACTTGTTCCTTAACTATAGTTGTAATTCTAATTTCAACAATAACTAAGTTATAGTATAACGTTATTGATCCACTAAATTTGTAGTGTTATATTATCACTCTACTAGCCGAATAGGCTTACTCGTTCAATACATAATCTAACTCGTGGTAATAAAATATGTTTAAGCAGTCTCTTATCGCCAGCGCATTAATTTCAATAATCGGTGCAGCGCCAGCCTATGCTGCACAACTAACAGGTAAAGTTGTTGATGCAACCAATCAACCTCTCAGTAACGCCACTATCCATCTTCATGGCAAAAGTAAATCGGTAAAGTCAGATAAATTTGGCCAATTTACAATTGAACTTGATGCTGACTCGCAGCTTCATATCTCAAAACCAAACTACTTAGATCATCGTATTAATGTTACCGAAGAGCAAGGTTTCGTACGTGTTGAGCTAACACCAACGTCCGTTGAGAGCATAGTTGTTTATTCTTCTGCCCTGCACAAAAATAGTATGGAAATGACCTCTCCAGTGAGTGTATTAAGCGGTGATGAACTAAAAAACCGTGCAAAGCCCACACTGGGTGAAACACTAAAAGGCCAACCAGGGATCAATGCCAGTTATTTTGGTCCGGTAAGTTCAAGCCCTATTATCCGTGGTTTAGATGGTCCTCGAGTTAAAATCACACAAAATGGTTTAGATAGTAGCGATGCCTCGCGCGTTGGTCCGGATCACGCAAACACCAACGATTCTCTAGCCGCACAGCAAATTGAAGTGCTAAGAGGCCCAGCGACCCTACTATACGGCTCAGGTGCAATCGGTGGTGTGGTTAATGTCGTTGATAATCGTATTCCGACTGATGTGATCGAAAGCCTTCAAGGCGCTGCCGACTATAGCCATGATACCAACTCAAATACCAATACCTTTGCGGTGTTATTAGAATCTGGCTTTGACGGCTTCAACTTCCATTTCGATGGCGTTAAGCGTAAAGGTGATGACTATGAAACCCCTAACTTCGCGCTTCCACACGACGAACATGAAGGCGAAGATCATGCCCACGAAGCAGAAGAGCATGACGCAGAGTATGCCAACCGCGTCGATAACACCTTTATCGATTCTGAGCAATTTAATTTAGGTTCGAGTTATGTCGGTGATCATCTGACCGTTGGTTTCTCTTATGGGCGTGTTGATACCGACTATGGTATTCCAGCTCACTCACATATTGGCCATGATCATGAGCATGAGCATGGAGAGGAAGGTCATGACCACGAGGAAGAATCAGTATTTGCCCGAGTAAAGCAGGACCGTTGGCAAGGCCTTGTAAATTATGCAGTGCACAGTGATTGGCTTGAGTCTATTGGTCTACGCGTCGGTTACACCGATTATGAGCATGCTGAAATTGAAGACGGAAACATAGGCACAGTATTTGAAAATGACACAACCGAGTTACGCTTAACCGCAGAGCACCGCTTAGGTGAGTGGCACGGCACTGTTGGATATCATTTCTCCGACAGCGATTACGCTGCAAACGGTGCTGAAGCTTTCACGCCATCGACCAACACCAAAACGCACGCATTTTATATCCTAGAAGAACGCCGTTTTGGAGATTTTACGCTTGAGTTAGGGGCTCGTATCGAAGACTACCAGCTATCAAGCGAAGGTAATCAGCTAGAAGCATATGAAGAAGATCACTCGCATGACAGTGATCATGACCATGACCACGATCATGGTGGCAACTTAGATAATGGGTTTATTTCTTATGACCTTGAAATGACAAATCTAAGTCTGTCTATTGGTGGCGTGTACGATTTTGCTGAAGGCCAAAACGTTGCCGTTTCGCTGTCTCGCTCTGAGCGCGCACCATTAACCGCTGAATTGCTTTCAAATGGCATTCATATCGCAACCAGCACCTATGAACTAGGGCTTGGTTATGAGCTTGAAGGTGATCAATTACACTTCGAGCCGCAAGATATCAAACAAGAAACATCAAACAACTTAGACATCAGCTTTAGAAAGTTCTCAGGCGACTTTGGCTATACCGTTAATTTCTTCTACAACGACATCGAAAACTTCTACTATCAGGCATTAACAGACTATATCTTTAGTCCAGAGCACGGTTTAGAAGTGGCGGATCATGAACATGAAGGCGCCGTTCCAGTGTTTAAGTTTGAAAGTAGTGATGCCAAGCTATATGGTCTTGAGTTTGATGCCCATTACAAACTAAGTAACTTTGCGCGCGTCAAATTGTTTGGTGACTCGCTAACAGCGAAGTTAGATAACGACGAATATTTACCACGTATCCCGAGCAACAAGCTCGGTCTGGATTACGAGCACAGCTACAAGAATTTAACTGCTAACTTCACGGTGACGCATTACTTTGATCAAAATAATATTGCTAGCTACGAAAGTGAAACTAAGGGTTATACGTTAGTGGATATGTCATTCAATTATGACTTTGAGTTTATGGGCAGTGACATGGTTGGTTATGTTAACCTTGATAACCTAACAGATGAGCTAGGCTTTGTGCATAGCTCGTTTATTAAAGAGCAAGCCCCACTTCCAGGTCGTAACATTAAGCTTGGCATCAGAGGCTACTTTTAATACCGATTCCTTTCTTTTATAGAAGCCAAAAAGCTACCTATTATGGGTAGCTTTTTTATTTGGCTTGTTTATATTTTACTGCTTCTTATACTCAACATGATGAAGTGCTCAAAGTTGGTGGCGTGTAAAATATCAAGCGTGAACCTATGGCTATTCACCCAACGAGATAATATCCAATCAATGTTAGGGTCTTTTAAGTCACGCAGTGCAAGGATAAAGTCGCCTGTTGATGCTTCGCTTTTAACATGTGCTGCATAAAAAGTACGTAGTAAATGATTAAACCTTTCCTCTCCTAGCTCATGATGCAAGAGCGCAAAAAATAGCGCCCCTACCGAATAGGCATTAAGCCCCGCTTTTCCATATTCTTCAAACGTAGTCGTTAAATATTTTGGCTGTTTACCAAATTGTTTCTTTGCCCGTTTTAACACGTTTGTCATATGCGAGCTTAAAGACACCGTTTTATTAAACCGCGAATCAGTTAAATACTCTAAAAAGGTCGCCTTGCCTTCATTCCAGCGCGGTGAGTAACTTTCATTCGAACGTGGATCCCATAAATGACTAAGTTCATGATACAGGCGGGTTACCTCCACAAACCCTTCGCTGTCTTGGATAATTGCGGTAACGTCAGCTTGAGCACCAAACCCCTTCGGGATCTCTATAAAACTAAACTCACCAGTACTTTGACGTTGACCAAACCAGCTTTCATACAATGTTATGGTTTGCTTTGCTTTTTCTATATAGTCAGTTGCATATTTATTTCCCGGTAACGTAAATAGCTTAAAGCCATGCCCTTTTGTCACGGTATATGGTGCAACCATGAAGTCCATTCTCCATGAGGGTTTCTGATTTTTGTAAGAATACACCTTTCGGCCATGACTGGTTTCTATTACGCCCAATAAAATGCCACCATTTGCTACTACTAAGCCACTATCCACTTCGATGTCAGCAGTGTAGTTATACAACTTCTGCCAAAAGCGTGACGCGCGATTTACCCTATCATCAGGCACTGTGATGAGCGGATAAGCATATGCGTCCATACGAATAATAGAAAATAAAGGGGTGATGTCATCTTTAATGTAACCCATCCCAGTTTCCACATATCCCTTTATATGGCCAGAATAATTAACAGTAAAAGTTGTCTGTTGATCTGGTTGGAGCGCCTCAGATAACGATAATTTAATATAATTAGACTGAAATAGTGAGTCATCAATGTTACTTACTACTCGTTGTGTATAGTTGAGGGACTTACCCGCTTCCGAAGTGATACCGACTACACTAAGCAAGCGATAAAGTCTTAAAGGGATTACTCTAGTTGGTGTTGTTCCTTGATTTTTAACCGTTATCGTTGCGCTGCCAGATAGACTGCTTGTTTGTGTATGTATGTTGAGATTGAGATGATAGTTGGTAGCAAATGTTTCTATTTTTTCAATACTGGGGAGCTCGTTTGCTGAAGCAGAAATGCAGCTTAGCCACAAAAAAATACGTAGCAAATACATCGTCTATCCTTAATATTATTTTGTTGTTTTAACAAAAATAGAGCGGAAGGCGTGTTTTTACTACCATATTTTTTTGTATCATTGTTTTAGATCAAAAAACAAAATTTGTTAGTCACTAAATCTACTAAGTTCTCGTACCAAAGATTTTGTCACCGGCATCACCAAGTCCAGGGACTATATATCCTTTCTCATTTAAGTGGCTATCTAATGCTGCCGTGTAAATTTCGACATCAGGATGCGCTTCTTCCACCAGCTTTACTCCCTCAGGCGCTGCCACAAGTACAATCGCTCTGATCTCTTTTGAACCTGCTTTTTTGAGCATGTCGATAGTAGCAATCAGTGAGCCACCTGTCGCCAGCATTGGGTCAATAACTAATGCAAGTCTAGCATCGATATTGCCCACCAACTTCTCGAAATAAGGCACAGGTTCAAGTGTTTCTTCGTTGCGCTGTAAACCCACAACACTCACTTTAGCCGCAGGGATCAACTGCAGTATGCCATCTAGCATTCCCAAACCAGCTCTTAAGATTGGCACTAAGGTGATCTTTTTACCTGTCAGCCTTTTAACTGTTAACTCGTTACCGTCCCAAGCAGAAATAACCTGATCGCTCAACGTCAGATCTTTTGTTGCTTCGTAAGTGAGTAAGTTGCCAACTTCTGAAACAATTTCGCGAAAATTTTTGGTTGATATACCCTGCTCTCGCAAGAGTCCAAGTTTATGCTGAACTAATGGGTGATCAATTACATGTAATGCCATGGCTGCGTATCCTTATAAACTACTAAAGAAATCTTCTGGTATGTGTCTTATAGGCTTAGTGCACTGCACCGTAGGCGTGCCTAAATAAAGATAGCCAACGATTTCATCTTTTTCATCGAGACCAAGTTGCTTTTTCACTTCTGGACTCTGAGCAAAGTAGCCAGTTCGCCATACACCAGACAACCCCTGTGCAAAAGCCGCCTGCTGCATAGCAAATACACTACAGCCTGCACTTTGAATTTGCTCAATACGAGGCACTTTTGGATGCTCTTGATAAGGAGATACTGCGATGATTAACATTGGCGCGCGCTCTGGTAGCTGTCTCGCTCTATCTATTACTCGTTGCTCTTGCTGCTCTTTTACCGCCGCTTGATAGTAGATTTCACCTAGCTTTTCACGGCCTTTTTCTTCTACTGTAATAAATCTAAACGGTGTTAAACCACCATGATCTGGCACTTTTAGTGCTGCTTTTTTTATGATTTCTAACTGAGCAGGGTTAGGTCCAGGAAAAGACAAATTGCTATCTGACTGGCGTGTTAAAAGTAGTTCTATGGCGTCCATTAACTCATCCCGTGTTGTGCCTTCAAAATGACCGTGAATTATACCAATTTGACTTAATACTTGCCTCAATATAGACCACTTAATTAAGCAATTTGGTATTACGTGGCGGTAGTCTACCATCTCCCCTTAAATTCGACCACGCAACAACACGGGTTTCTGGATTGCCTCCTTGCAAAACCTCCTTTTATTCTGGAAGTAAATCGCGTTGTTTGCTATCAATAAGTAGCCTCAACCAATAGTCAACACTGACATAACGTCCACCACCGGTAAAAAATAGTGATAGTAGTAATACAAAGTAAGTTGCCGCAAATTCAATTCCATTGTTTAAAATAACAATATTCCCTTTTTCATAGAGATAATTTGGTCTGCCATTTTCTGCGACTATCTCTTTAATCGAATCTAAACGTTGCTTTGCTTCGAGGCTATTTTCTAAACTTACTTTAGCTTCTTCAAAGCCGAGCCAGTCTAATACTTTTGCGGCGCTAGTATCTGGATTTGTTGGCGTTATCGAAAACCAACCGTTATCCAAATGAACCGTCGTTGCAGCAACAAACATAGTAACCATAAGTGGAATAGACACCAAACGCGTAAGCAAGCCAAGCAAAATTAACCAGCCACCTAAAAACTCCGCCCAAGCGGCTAGAAAGGCAAGTAAGTCAGGAAAAGGTAAACCTAAGCCCCATTCACTATTGCCAAACCATGCGACAATATTGGGATCGGCGAGGAGGCGTTGTAAAAATGTTGCGTCCGGATTGGCCAAATTTAATTTATTGTAACCTGCAATGATCATAACTGGCGCAAGAATAAGGCGCATAAGTAATGGCGCGAGACCAGAAAAATGTTGAGATAAATTTTGTTGTTGCCGATACGGCTTTAGTAGGTTGGCAAGCATATGCGGTCCATAGTTGATGTTTGAATTATCAGTATAGACCGCAGATTGGGTTGGGTTATTTCATTAGATCTTTCTTGCTACCTGAAGGGCCTCTGCAATCGCTCTCTTAGCATCAATCGCAGCAGCCAGTTTGGCACCACCAATAACATGCTGATTGTCAGGTAATGCCTCTTTATCAAACAAGCTATCGTTAGAAACTTGCCCAATACAGGCAATGACCGTATCTACATCTAGCAGTTGTTCTTCACCTGCAACTCTTACAGTCAAACCTTGATTATCAAAGCTGATATATTCGCATTCTGCAATTTGCTGAACATTGTGATGTTTTGCAACGGCTCTGTGGATCCAGCCGGTGGTCTTACCTAAGTCTTTACCAAAACGTCCCTCAGAGCGTTTTAACATATAAATAGGCCTTTGCTCTTGTGATGGCTGCGCTTCACACTCTATTCCCCACTGTGATTTAAAATCAGGAATAGATTGTTCTCGCTGTTCAGTTAAAAACGCGACCATATCAAAACCAATACCACCAGCGCCTAAAATGGCAATTTTGTTGCCTAATTTCACTTCACCTTTAATAACTTCGTCATAGGCAAACACGCGTTTACCATCTGCGCATTCTATTTTCAACATACGTGGGCTTACACCCGTTGCGAATACCACATCATCAAACGCGCTTGCCATTGTTTCTTCATAAGGTGTGTCTAGACAAAGCTCTACACCCAAGCGATTTATTTCGCTGACATAGTATTTAAGTGTGTGCTGGAAGTCCTCTTTTCCTGGGATCCGCATCGCTAAATTAAACTGACCACCAAGCTCGCTTCCTTTATCGATAAGCTTAACTTGGTGGCCTTTTTTAGCGAGATAATAACTGACCGACAACCCAGCCGGTCCAGCCCCAACCACAAGTACTTGTTTTTTGGTTTTGGCTTTTTCAAGCGGATAATCTAGCTCAAATCCTGCTTGTGGGTTCACCAAACACGTAGCACGTTTGCCTTTAAAAACATGGTCTAAGCAGCCTTGGTTGCACCCAATACAAATATTAATTTGCTCTGTGCGTTGCGTTTGGTACTTATTAAAGAATTCAGGGTCCGCAAGTAATGGTCGTGCCATCGAAATAAGATCCGCATCTCCTTTTGCAAGTATGTCATTGGCAAGCTCAGGGGTATTGATACGGTTTACCGCCACCACGGGAATATCAACGGCTTGTTTCAAGCGGTTAGACGCTTCGCGGTAAGCGCCCGGTGGAACCATAGAAGCGATGGTCGGTACTCGCGCTTCGTGCCAACCAATACCGGTGTTAAGAATATCAACGCCTGCTGCGACCAAAGCTTTGGCTTGAAGCACCACTTCGTCGGGTGTTGATCCATTTGGGATTAAGTCCATGACCGAGAGACGAAAAACGATAATGAACTTATCACTCACCTTTGCTCTAACCGCTTTTACAACATCCGTTGCCAATCGCATTCTGTTTTCTAAGCTACCACCATACTCATCAGTGCGCTTATTGGTATGATTAGCCATAAACTCATTGATTAAATACCCTTCTGAGCCCATGATCTCCACGCCATCATACCCTGCTTTTTCGGCCAACTTAGCTGAATGAGCAAAGTCTTTAATCGTACCTTTTATGGCGCTTAAGCTCATTGCTTTTGGTTTATATGGATTAATCGGTGCTTTAATCGCACTGGGTGCGGTGTTGAATGGATGATAAGCATAGCGCCCAGCATGTAGTAACTGTAGACAAATTTTGCCGCCATGTTTATGTACCACGTCAGTGTATGCTTTGTGTTTAACCACGTCGTATAACGAGTTAAAAGATGAAGAAATGGGTGTCAGCTTACCGCGTAGGTTTGGACTGTAACCACCGGTTACGATCAGACCCACTCCGCCTTTTGCTCGTTCTTCATAAAATGCAGCGAGTCGCTTTCGGTTGTGCCATCCTTCTTCAAGCCCGGTATGCATTGATCCCATTACCAAGCGATTTCGCAAACTGGTATGTTTAAGTTGTAGTTCTTGTTCTAACATTTGCCGCCCCACAAAACTGGTCTTACCTGTGAACATTAACGTTTTTTTATTATTTGGCAAGTCTTAAGAAGAAAGAAATTAACGAATTTGGCAGCATTGGCGATATTTCAATCATGAAAATACTTCGTTACGTTTTTCTATTATTCATGAAACTCGCTCTGATATATGATAAACGTATAGAGTTGTATTGAAGTTAAGCATAAGGGATCATTTTGAAACTGATAGCGAATATTTTTAAAGGCATTTGGGCCACACTGAACTTTTCCAGGCGATTAATTCTAAATCTGCTGTTTTTATTCATTCTTATCGCCATAGTGATAAGCATTGTATCTGGTGAAGATCAGGTTAACATCGAAAACAAAAGCGTATTACGTTTAAACTTGAACGGCATCATAGTCGAGCAATTGACCTATGTTGACGCTGTTGAGGCGGCCATGAGTGATGCTTTCGCCGATTCAGAAGAGCCAAGTGAAATTTTATTAGATGATGTCATTGATGTTATTAATAAAGCGGCTCAAGACGACCGCGTTACCATGATGTATCTTGATTTACAACGTCTTCACAGCGCCCATCTCGACAAGTTACGAGATATCAAAGACGCGCTCGTGCAATTTAAAGCGACAGGCAAAAAAATCTATGCTCACGGCGCTTATTACACTCAAGCTCAATATTATCTCGCTTCAGTAGCCGATGAAATTTCTCTACATCCTTACGGTGGGGTTAACATCACCGGTTTTGGCATGTACCCGCTGTATTTCAAGGAAGCTCTTGATAAGCTTAAAGTTACCCAACACATATTCCGCGTTGGTACATACAAGTCAGCTGTTGAGCCTTATATTCGCAGCGATATGTCACCGGAAGCAAAAGAGTCAAATCTTGGGTGGATCACCCCTCTTTGGACACAATATAAAACAGAAGTAGCCGAAAACCGTGGTTTTGATGTGGCTAACTTTGATGAAACCTTCGCAGCGTTAACGGACAAAATGGAAGCCGCACAAGGCGATTCCGCCAAGTATGCTATCGATAACCAATGGGTCGATACGTTAACGACCAACCAAGCGTTTGCACAGAAGCTGATCGATGAAGTTGGTCTAGATGCAAAAGGAAAATCTTTTAAACAGGTCTCGTTCAATCAATATCTATCGACGTTGCCGCCTAAAGAGTTTGCAGAAAATCCATTTACCGAAAAAGTCGCAGTGGTTGTTGCTAAAGGTCAAATCTCTGATGGCAAGCGTAAAGCGGGAGCTATTGGTGGCGATTCAACAGCTGCACTACTTAAAAAGGCTCGCCTTAACGACAAAGTGAAAGCCGTTGTACTAAGAATTGACTCTGGCGGTGGTAGCATGTTTGCTTCTGAAACCATTCGCAACGAAGTCATCGCACTAAAAGCAGCTGGAAAGCCTGTAATAGCATCCATGGGTTCAGTTGCAGCTTCTGGTGGTTATTGGATTGCGGCATCAGCTAATGAAATTTGGGCATCGCCAAGCACGATCACGGGTTCTATTGGTGTATTTGGCATGATCATGACCTTTGAAAATGCAGCAAACTCATTGGGAATTTACTCTGATGGTATTGCGACCACCGAGTTAAAAGGTCAATCTCCGTTCAGAGGGATAGATGGTGGCTATAAAAACCTTATCCAAATGGGGGTTGAAGATGCCTACGATAAGTTTATCTCTATGGTTGCAGCCGAGAGAAACCTTGATAAGTCAGCGGTTAATGATGTTGCTCAAGGACGTGTGTGGCTGGCAACTCAAGCGCTTGACTTTGGCTTAGTTGATAAGTTAGGTAACAAGAACGACGCGATTGAAGCGGCTGCGGCGCTTGCTAATTTAGAGATGTATGACGTTATCACTATTGAGCAGACACTCACCGAACAAGAAAAACTAATGCAGCAATTATTTGGTGCATCTATGGTGCAAAGTGTCATTAGCGCTCTTGTACCTGAGCAATCGATATTCGCGAAAACCGCATTAAATGCCATGAACAGCGTTAACAATACAATAGCACTACAAACTCAAATGTTAGGTCAGCTTAACGATCCTAATCATGTCTATACGCTTTGTTTAGTATGTAACGTGTCACCTGAGTAAAATAGATTAAGCACTGCAATTGTGGTGCTGTAATTGTTATACTGAGCCCAGATTTTATTCTGGGCTTTTTTATGAAAAGAAAAAAAATATATATCGCCTATACCGGTGGTACCATTGGTATGAAGCAATCCAGTCGCGGTTACGTTCCAGTTGCAGGATACCTAACAGATACGGTGAAAAATAACGCTGAGTTTACTCGTGATGAAATGCCGCTTTTTGATATTCATGAATATTGCCCATTAATTGATTCGTCTGATATGTCGCCGCATCATTGGCAGCTTATCGCAGATGACATTCAATCCAAATATCACGACTACGATGGCTTTGTGGTGCTCCATGGCACAGATACTATGGCCTACACTGCCTCTGCGCTATCCTTCATGTTTGAGAACTTAACTAAACCTGTGATAGTGACCGGCTCTCAAATTCCATTGTCACAGCTACGCTCTGATGGTCAAGTGAATCTGCTAAACGCGATGTATTTGGCTGCTAACTACCCTATCGCCGAAGTGAGTTTGTTTTTCAACAATAAACTTTATCGCGGTAATAGAGCGATAAAAGCGCATGCTGACGGCTTTGATGCTTTCGCTTCTCCAAACCTTTCTCCGCTGGCACAAGCTGGGATCAATATTCAGTTGATCGAAGGAAAATTAAGCCCTACGTAGAGCAAAGTTTGCAGGTCACTAAGATTTCACCTCAACCTATCGCGGTAATGCATTTGTATCCAGGGATCTCAACTGAAATTCTTAAGAACCTAATGCGTGGGGAGATGAAAGCGCTGATCTTATTAAGCTTTGGTGTTGGCAACGCGCCACAAGACGAGCATTTTTTAACTGAGCTTAAAGCAATCAGTGATCGCGGAGTGGTGATTATCAACCTAACTCAATGTATTCAAGGAAAAGTGAATATGGGTGGCTACGCGACAGGAAATGCGTTATTAAACTGTGGTGTGATCAGTGGCTACGATATGACACTAGAAGCATGCTTAACAAAGCTACACTATTTATTTAGCCAGCAGCTTGAACTTGAAACGATCCGCCATTTGATGCAAGACAATCTGCGCGGTGAGCTAACTCGATAGCGGTAAGCTAAGTAGAGCGACAAAAAGCCGTGGTATCGTTACCACGGCTTTTAATCAGTTCAAAATGATCCGAACGTCGGTTATTATCTAACTTTTGCTTCGATATCGACAAGATCAGTAAGATGACAAGTTTCACCACTGTGTGTCTTTATACCGTGCTCACCAAAGTAATCACGCTGTGCTTGCACCAAGTGTCCATTGCTTGGCGTGCTCAGTGTTGCAATATAAGTTTGCGTCGCTGCAAGCACAGGGAAAGACAAACCGGTCGCCACAGCTTTACCTGTAATGCTACGTAGCGCAAGTGCTGGCTTCTCAAGTGAATCGATAAATTCAACACCTTCAGCGATATCGTCTAGGTAGTCAGCTCGGATGATACAACCCGCACGCCATGTTTGTAGTGTTTTGTTGAGATCAACTTTCCACTGGTGTGCACGCGAGGCGCCCTTAATCAATGCAAGACCTTGGCGGTAACATAGCAAGCTGGCAAAATAGAATGCGTCTTTTAATTCGTCTAAATCAACGTCAATTGTTTGCGTTGATTTATTCGCATACGTCATTTCTTTTGCAGCTGGCGTATCAATGGTATTGGTAAGATGGCGAGCTTGTACCGCAGCGACAAGTGAAGGTACGGCAATACCAAGCTCCAATGCGTTTTGCGCCGTCCAAAGACCTGTGCCTTTAGCCCCTACTTTATTGTCGATAAGGTCGACTAAAGACTCGCCTTGCTCTGTTTCTAGACTTAAAATGTGGCTAGAAATTGCAAGCAGATAACTATTTAATTTACCTTCAGACCAAGATTCAAAAATCTCTGCTACTTCTTTAGGAGAGCGACCGGTACCCAAACGAAGCAATTGATAAAGCTCCGCAATGAGCTGCATCAACGCATACTCAATACCGTTGTGCACCATTTTAACAAAGTGACCGCTGGCCGATTGCCCAACACGCGCGAAACATGATTCGTTGTTGTAGCTCGCAGCAACCTTTTCAAACCACGGTTCTATACGCTCCCAGCCACCTTCTGAACCACTTGCCATCATTGCAGGACCATGACGTGCACCTTCGGCACCGCCAGAGATCCCCATAGTGGCAAACTCAAATTTATTCTGATACTTCAATTTACGTGCAATACCATCTTTGTAATTACTGTTACCACAGTCAACGATGATATCGTCTTTCTCAACTCCAGCTTCAACCAAATCGCTACAAACTTTATCTACTAGTTCACCTGCTGGAACGAGTAATAAAATCGAGCGAGGAGTCTCTAATCTTCTGATCATATCACCGAGATCAGACACTATGTGTAAGCGCTCCGCCATACCTAACGACTGTGCGCAACTTAATAATTCCGCACCTACTTCGGGGTTCTTGTCATAAGCGACTAAGGTCATCCCCTTCTCAATTAGATTTAGCGCGAGGTTTTTACCCATCACACCCAAACCAACTAATGCAACCTGCATTTAGTTTCCTCCTCGGTAACATCAAAACTTTATGCGTTCGTGTATGTGCATTATACCTGAGCGACCATGATTGACCAGCGAGACACACAATTCACTGATATCATTATCAGTCTCCCAAATATGACAGCTAACACAATTCACTGTATAGCAATATAGTGACAGCAGCGCGAATTCACCAATTTTGTGATAAATCTCAAATAGCCCCCCTAAGCTGTAAGGTAAAATATTCGAGATTGACGGCCACTGACACCGGTGTCATAATGATGACATATAGATCATATAACTTAATTCGAGTGTTAAAAAGGGTTTTGCATAATTCTTTATGCTCTAATTAGTTAAATCGTGATTTTACAATGTGGCATGTGTAAAAAAACAGCAATTTTGATTTACTTTTAACACATTCATAAGTTTTTGCTTACCTTGATAAGCTAACAGGAGAATCTGATGCTTAGACGCACAAAAATCGTCGCAACACTGGGGCCAGCGACGGATAGAGATAACAACTTAGAAAAAATCATTCGTGCCGGAACCAACGTAGTCAGACTAAACTTTTCACACGGTGTAGCTCAAGATCACAAAAATAGAGCCGAAGCCGTTCGCGAAATTGCTAAACGTTTAGGCGTAAATGTAGCGATCCTTGCAGATTTACAGGGTCCTAAAATCCGCGTTTCAACCTTTAAAGAAGGCAAAGTGTTTTTAGAAGTGGGTGCAAAATTCACTCTAGACGCAAAAATGGAACCTGGCCAAGGTCATGTAGAAGCCGTGGGTATCGACTATAAAGAATTACCGAATGACGTAAAACAAGGTGATTTACTGTTATTGAATGATGGGCTTATTCAACTTGTTGTTGAAAAAGTTCAGGGTCACTTAGTTCAAACCAGTGTTAAAGTAGGCGGCGTATTGTCAAATAATAAAGGGATCAACCGTTTAGGCGGCGGATTAACTGCACCTGCATTTACTGACAAAGACAAAGAAGACTTGATCACTGCAACTGAAATTGGCGTGGACTATATTGCGGTTTCATTCCCTCGTAGTGGTGACGACATGCGTTACGTTAGAGGACTGGCAGAAAAAGCAGGCTCAAATGCTCAGTTACTTGCAAAAATCGAACGTGCAGAGGCGGTTGAAACCGTAGAGGCGATTGATGACATCGTACTGGCTTCTGATGCGGTGATGGTTGCCCGTGGTGATTTAGGTGTAGAAATTGGCGATGCAGCCCTTGTTGGCAAACAGAAACAAATTATCAGCCGTGCTCGCTCACTAAATCGTACTGTGATCACTGCCACCCAAATGATGGAGTCAATGATTGACAACCCAATGCCAACTCGAGCTGAAGTAATGGATGTTGCAAACGCAGTGCTTGATGGCACAGACGCGGTAATGCTTTCAGCAGAAACCGCTGCTGGTGATTATCCTGAGCAAACTGTGGCGGCAATGGCTCGTGTATGTTTAGGAGCAGAATCTCAACCACAGATACACATCTCTAAACACCGCTTAGACAGCCGTTTTGCTGATACCTGTGAAACTATCGCGCTGTCGGCAATGTACGCAGCAAACCATTTAGATTCAGTAAAAGCGATTGTTGCGCTAACTGAATCAGGTAATACCGCAAAATTGATGTCCCGTATCAGTTCTGGTTTGCCTATTTACGCACTGTCTCGCCATCAATCAACACTTGGACAGGCATCACTCTATCGTGGCGTTTATCCTGTGAGATTTGACTCGACACAATGCTCTGATGATTCAACTGTTCGCGAAGCGCTTGATACGCTAGTGACAGCAGGTTCATTAGAAAAAGGCGACACTGTGATCATCACACATGGTGATAAGATGGAAACCATCGGCGCCAGTAACACGCTGAAAATCGTCACAGTGTAAAAGCGTTGAACTAGGTAGCGTAGCTGCCTAGTTCATCTTTCCTTAGCATACTCTAAAGTGTACAAGCACATAAAATCCACTACGTCGCCGTAGGCCAAAAACGGTGCAATTCACTTTAGCTCGCGGTTGTACTCGCTTTATCTGCGTGTTTTAGCTTGCAAGCGCAGCTTTTACTTTGTCACGGTAACTACGGCTGACCTTAAGCTCTTGACCATTCGCAAGCACCAATAAATACTCACCACTGCTTTGAGTTACTAGTTTACTGATCTGCTTAGTATTAACGATTGCAGAACGATGTACGCGCACAAATAACGTCGGATCCAACTCTTGTTCTAGGTCTTTCATCGTTTTACGTAAAATATGAGTCTGACCATCGCTACAGTGTAAGCACATGTAGTCACCCGCTGCGTCAATCCACTGAATTGACGATGTAGAAACTCGGATGATTTCACCCTGCTCTTTTACCGCGAGAGACTCTGGAAACTTTTTATCCTCAATCGTGTCTCCTGTTGCAAGCTTTTTAAGGATTTCTTCACAGTTATTACCAGTGATCCCTGCAACAAAGCTGGCTAGCTTTTTCTTATGCGCATTATCTTGTTGTGTTTTTAAATAGCTTTGCACTTTCTCCACCGCCTGTTTTAATCTGTTGTCATCAACGGGTTTTAAGATGTAATCCAACGCATGTATCTCAAATGCTTTTACAGCATATTGATCGAACGCTGTTACAAATACGATAGCAGGCAATGGTTTAACACTTTCACTCAACGCTCTCGCCACTTCAAAACCATTCATGTTCGGCATTTGAATATCGAGAAAGACCAAATCTATGTCCTTAGATTTACATAGATCGATAGCTTGTTGACCACTGCCACACAATTCTACAACTTCGATTTCAGAAAAATCTCTTAACCTTACCGCTAGTCCCTTTCTCGCTAACGGCTCATCATCTACGATTAGTGTTCTAATTTTGCTCATTACTTCTTCGCCCTTTCATATGGAACGCGAATGTTTACCTTCAAACCAGATGGCTCATTGTCCGAGAGCACAAACGAATAGTTGTTTTCATACAAGGTTTTTAAACGGTCTTTGGTATTCGCTAAACCTACTCCCTGTGCACTTTTCAGTTGTCCATGTTCCAGCTCAGTGCCAGGACCATTGTCTCCTACTTCCAAGAGTAGTTCATTGGCAAACACCTGCGCTTTTATTTCAATTTTGCCGCCATGCTCCATATGGGCAATTGCGTATTTAATGCTATTTTCAATGAGTGGTTGTAAGATCAAGCTCGGTACTAACGCCTGTTCGGCTTCTTCTGTTACATCAAGCTCAATAGATAAGCGTTCATCAAAACGGACCTTTTCAATTTCTAAGTACAGCTTTAACGCATGTAATTCTTGCTCAAGCGGTACCTTTTTTATCGGATCTGTGTTTAATGTATGACGCAAGAAATCACTGAGCCTTGAGACCATTTGATTCGCATCTTTGTTTTCTTCAACCAATATAAGCGTCGAAATCGCATTAAGGGTATTGAACAGAAAATGCGGATTCAGTTGATAACGAAGCATTTTCAATTGCGCTTCATGAGCCATAGTATTGGCTTTTAATGCCTTTTGACGCTCGCTTTGCAACAACTGGTAATACTTAATACCAAAGTACAGGCCACTCCAACAGAGTATGATATAGACAGAGTCTAACCCCTGTTGTAGGTAATAAAACCACTCATCCGGTCGATAGCCGTGACGATATATTTCCCAATGATTAAACTTCTGAACGACCGCCCATAATGTTCCAGTAACATATGACGCCGTAAACACAACGAATATCAACACCAAAGGGGCTGCATTCCAAATTTTACGATAGAGGTATCGTAGCGGTACAGTCATCAAACAACCTGCATAGGCATTTAATGCGATGACAAACACATAAATGTCACGCATTTCAAAGACTTTTGAGCCAATATAGTTAACTAGCGCATAGCCCAGCCAACCGGCTATTTGTAATACCCAGAAAAATCTCTGCCTGTTATCAACCAGTGATTGCCACTTCAAAATGATTATACCTCTTCTATCTTAACTGGATTATATCTCAGCATGTCGTCTCTATTCACTGCTGGTGGTCTCAGTTTTTACACACCTTGCCGCAAATAAAAAAGGCACCTCAGTGCCTTTTTTCGAAATAAATTAACCAGTTAATTTATATTCATTTATTCAAACTATCGCTATTAAGCAAGTTTGTCAGACGCCACTTTATAAGTAGGATCTGCCTGGCCATCTAGCTCAACTAGATCTTTAGCCTTGCTCAGCAATACTTTACAGTCATGGCTTAAGTGACGAAGATGTAACGTTTTGCCTGCCTTTTTATAACGTTCAGCTAAAGCATCGATCGCTTCAATTGCACTGTGATCGGCAACACGGCTATGTTTAAACTCGACAATGATGTCATCTGGGTCGTTATTAACATCAAATAGCTCAGCAAAGTTTTTCACTGAACCAAAAAACAGTGGCCCGTGTAATTCGTACACTTTTGAGCCTTGCTCATCAATATAGTTATTAGTGTAAATATGTTTCGCGTGCTCCCACGCAAATACGAGTGCAGAAACAATAACACCAACACAAACCGCAATTGCCAAATCTGTAATTACGGTAACACCCGACACCAAGACAATTACAAAGGCATCTGATTTAGGGATCTTTCTAATTAATCTAAAACTTGACCATTCAAAAGTCCCTAATACAACCATAAACATTACACCAACTAAAGCCGCAAGCGGGATCATCTCAATAAGGCTTGCTGCAAATAGAATAAATACTAGTAGTAACAATGCCGCTGTGATACCTGACAAACGGCTACGCCCACCTGAATTAATATTAATCATTGATTGCCCAATCATTGCACAACCACCCATCGCACCAAACACACCACACGTGACATTAGCTGCGCCTTGTCCAATACATTCACGGTTGCTGTGACCACGTGTTTCGGTGATTTCGTCGATTAGCGTGAGCGTTAATAAGGATTCAATCAAGCCAATCGCTGCTAATATAAGCGCGTATGGGAAGATGATTTTAAATGTTTCAAATGTCCAAGGCACTTCTGGGATATGAAAAGCAGGAAAACCACCGGCAATTGTTGCATCTGCATTACCCGACATATCTTTAAGATAATCAAGTACATTACGAGCATCTAAATCTAAACCAATAACAATACCGGTTACCACTAAAATTGCCACAAGGCTAGAAGGTACAGCGGTTGTTAGCTTTGGTAAAAAGTGAATGATGGCCATAGTCAATGCCACCAAGCCAGCCATAATGTATAGTGCCTCGCCTTGCATCCACGTAAGATTACCCTGGTCATCAAGTACTTTGAATTGTCCAAGCTGGGCCAAGAAGATAACGATAGCCAAGCCATTAACAAAGCCTAACATCACTGGATGCGGTACCATACGTATAAACTTGCCGAGTTTAAATATACCCGCGAGTATTTGTAAGAAGCCCATGAGTAATACTGTTGCAAAGAGATACTCTACACCATGCTCAACAACAAGGCTCACCATTACAACGGCTAGCGCCCCCGTTGCACCGGAGATCATACCTGGCCTACCACCAAAGATTGAAGTCACAAGACCTACAATAAATGCTGCGTATAAACCGACTAACGGGTCCACTTGTGCAACAAAAGCGAAAGCCACAGCCTCAGGCACAAGTGCCAAAGCGACCGTAAGCCCAGACAGTACATCGTTTTTAGCAGAGCTAGGTGCTTTGCTGATAAGATTAAACATCAATATCCTCTGGTGTGAATTGACTATGAACACAAAGGCGGCGGATTTTAGCAAAAATCAACGCCTTTAACAAATAAGATACAAGCTTGTTCTGCGAACTCGTTTGCGATACATAGCTTAATAAAGTGGCTTGTATTGTAGTATAAAACAATGGTGAAAAGATGACGGGAAGCCCTACTCAACAAAGCAGGGCAACGATTGTATTAAAGAGGTAAGGAAGTGCTGCGCTTGACGCAAGTCATCGTAACATTCGAGTGAACTTCCTGTACGAACTCTAAATTTAGTAAGTTGTCACGAACAAATTGCTCATAGCCTTCAATCCCTTTCGAAATGATACGCAGCATAAAGTCCATGGTACCTGCCATAGAGTAGCACTCTGTCACTTCGTCATAGCTCAAAATCAGTTTTTCAAATTCAGCAAGATTATTACGGCCATGATTTGAGAGTCTAACATGCGCATAAACCAACATATCAAATCCGAGTTTTTTCTCATCCAGCAATGCAACTTTGCCTTTGATATAGCCGTCTTGCTCTAATTTAGCGATGCGACGCCAACAAGGTGACTGAGATAGTCCCACTTGATCAGCGATTTCAGCGGTAGAAAGACTTGCGTCTTGCTGTAACAATGCCAGTATTTGGCGATCTACTTGGTTTAATGACATATTTATTCTAGTTTAATTAGCACATCAGTCTTTTAACCGATGCTGATTGTTATTCCCTGAAGCATAGCAAATTAAAAAATCCACATCACCACTATGCCACTTCCACTATTTTAACCAAATCGGCCACTCATAAAAGGGTTTGTCGCCTTTTCGAAGCCAATTGAGGTATTTTCACCATGTCCCGAATGCACCACTACTTCATCAGGTAAAGTAAACAGCTTATCTTCAATAGACTGTTTAAGTTGAACAGCATCGCCTTTTGGAAAGTCGGTCCTACCAACAGAGCCTTTGAACAACACATCTCCCACTAAGACCTGCTTTGAGCTCGGTTCATAAAACACCACGTGCCCCGGAGTATGCCCTGGACAATGTCTGACTTCGAGTTCTAGGTTTCCCACTTTAACGTTATCACCATCATTTAGCCACTTAGTTGGTAAAAAAGCAGCATGATTAGGAAAACCAAACATTTGCGATTGCATTGGCAAGGCTTCCAACCAAAACTGGTCGCCCTGATGAGGCCCAATAATCTCGATGTTAAAATGTTTACTTAATGCTGTACTCGCCCCCACATGATCGAGGTGTGCATGGGTGAGCAAAATCATGCTTGGCACTATTCCCTGCGCATTCAACCGCGCAATAATTTTTTCCGGTTCACCACCTGGGTCTACAATTGCTGCAGCCTGTGTTTCTGGGCATACAATAACACGACAATTTTGCATAAACGGGGTAACTGGAATAGTGAACACTTGCATTGTTAATTCGCTCCAAACGACATCAAAATGGGATATTTAAGATACGCATTATCATAAAATGGAGTTCTTGCATAAAGCCACTCCATCCTCGCTTTTGGATCGTTTGCAAACTGCTTGTCTTCGCGTATTTTTTTATCAAAAGCCAATGCCATAGCTGGATTTTGTTTTAGCATTTTTCGCGCAAAAGGTTCAAGTGCATAATTTTCAACATATTCTGTACGTTGGAAAATAGTGTTGAAATCTCCCCAAGCAAAAAATGAGTCAGGTGCTTCTGGGTGCAATAAGTGAGTCACCAGCTCTCCAGATTTTTGCGCTGTTGCGACTTTATACCAGCCACTTAGGTCGACCTTGTCTGTTAACTCATTAATATCAAAAGTCGCATTCACTCTAAAGCGCCCTTCAAAAGGAGCAATATCGAACTTGTAGTCTTTTACTGATGCTTGGCTTACATTTTCTAGTACCGATCCGTCCGGTAGTTTAGAAACGACTATTCCGTGCAGCTTTAACTTCTCGACAACTTCTGGGTATGCCGGTGGAATGTAAAATTGCTCAGGTACATTAACCGTTGTTTTTGCTTCCTTCTGCCAATAAATTGGCAACTTATCATAGTCTTGTGGCTCGCCTAAATACTTGGCTTCCACATGTCCAGACAATGCGCTTTCAAACTGCTTGTATTTAATGCCTTTAAATTGAACGTAGTCAGGCTCTTTTGCATAGCTGCGTTCAACAACCAATTGTTTAGGTGTAAATTCAGCCTCTTTTTGAACGGCTTCTCGTAGTGCCTGAATATTGCTTGAAAGGCCACTGATAACACCATCCATAAAAACATAGGTGCCTAGCACACGCTGCTTATACGGTTTCAAAGAGTGATTTTCTACCAATATGGTCGGCAGCCCTTTTAAATCTCCCCAACCATTTGAAAATCGCGGCGTTGCCACCCAACCAGCTAGCCCTTTTTTAAAGTCTCGCTTATCCATCACAAACACGAGTGGACCTGGAATATGTCCTTGAGCGGCAAGCGCTGCGTTAATTTGTGGCGAAATCTGATTCTCTAATACCTCGGCTATCGCCGGAGACTCACTTGCAAAAGTGGGGTTAAAACCATAAGTGACATCGTATTGATAGTCAGCGCCATCCGTTACATGGACATCAATGTAGAGATCCGGATTGTATTCGTTAATCACCTGCATGACCGCCTTAACTCCCGGCGTGTCTAATTTAGTGTAATCACGATTGAGATTTAAGTTATTGGCATTGGTTCTAAAGCCCATAACGGTCGGTCCGCGTTGATTTATACGGTTAAACTCACTGCGCCTTTCATGCCCATCTACGTTTAGAATAGGAATAAAGAGTAAATTCACTTTCGTCAAAATATCACGACGCTTACCGGTTGCAATATCGCGCAGCATCATAAACATGGCATCTTTACCGTCAATTTCCCCGGCATGAATACCAGCTTGCACTAAAATGGTTGGCTTGCCATTGTTAATAACGTTTGACTTATCGCCGCCCTGCTCCGTCGCAACAATCATCTTAATTGCGCGATTACTATTGCTAAACCCAATAGTCTCCAGCTTAAATTGAGTCGGATTAGCGGCCACTAGACGATCAACAAATGCCATCGTGTCTGCATAATTAGGAGAATCTATCGCGCCGCTTAGTTCAAAGTCAGTCGTTAATGGGCCCTGTTGTTGTAATAGTTGTTCGCTTTTGCCCTGCCACTCCATCAAGGGTGGTAAATGACCATTCATACCAAGCATTGCAGTAAGCATAATAATGCTGGAACTCATCATATTTCTCTATTCCTCTGCTTTTATCTGCCAATTATATCAATATTTTAGATATCGGCTTACAATGTGCGGTGATTCAACAAAAATTTGCAGTTAATCGCAGATAACCATAACTTTAGGGATCAAATGAGCGTACAAAAATCAATTTTAATCACGGGTTGTTCTAGCGGGATTGGTTATTACTGCGCTGTGCAATTGTCAAAAGCAGGATATCAAGTTATTGCTTCAGTTAGAAATGCAGAAGACTTGAATAAATTTGAAGGCACAGACATCCAATGTATTTTGCTAGACTTGGCGTGCGAGCAAAGTATACATGAGGGATTTTCCCAAGCTTTGGCAATCGCAAATGGTCGGCTCGACGCGCTATTTAATAACGGTGCCTACGGTCAACCCGGTGCGGTAGAAGACTTATCTACAGACGTGTTACGGCAACAATTCGAAGTTAACTTTTTTGGCTGGCATACGCTCACCTGTCTTGCGGTTGAGCAAATGCGTAAGCAAGGCGCAGGCCGTATTATTCATAACTCATCCGTGCTTGGATTAGTCGCACTGCCATATCGTGGCGCCTATAATGCGAGCAAATTTGCACTTGAAGGACTTACCGACACCCTACGCATGGAGCTTTCGGGTAGCAATATTCAAGTTAGCCTAATAGAGCCAGGTCCAATCGTGTCTAAATTTAGAGAAAACGCGAAACGCGCCTTTTTGGCTAATATCGACCACCAAAATAGCGCACATCACAAAGCGTATCAGGCGCAGCTTAACCGCTTAGGTTCAGAAGAAGCTCCGCAAAAATTTACCTTAGGACCAGAAGCTGTTTATAAAGCGCTGCAACACGCACTGAATGCTACAACTGCAAAGCCGAGATATTACGTTACGTTTCCTACCTATTTGATGGGATATTTGAAACGAATATTGAGTAGCAAGATGCTGGATAAAGTCTTAATGAAAAACCGCTAACGGTTAGAATAAATATTGAATGTAAAACTAAAAAAGGAGCCATAGGCTCCTTTTCAATACCAGATTTAGTCTTAAGACTAAATCTAGTTCTGCTTATTAAGCAGCTAGACCATCTTTTGCTTTTGCAACTAGTGCTGCGAAAGCTACTTGGTCGTATACTGCGATATCAGCTAGGATCTTACGATCGATTTCAATCGATGACTTTTTAAGGCCATTGATGAAACGGCTGTAAGAAAGACCATTTTGACGTGCAGCTGCGTTGATACGAGCAATCCATAGTTGACGGAAAGTACGTTTCTTAGCACGACGGTCACGGTAAGCATATTGACCAGCTTTAGTTACCGCTTGGAAAGCTACGCGGTAAACGCGTGAACGCGCTCCATAGTAACCTTTAGCTTGCTTTAATACTTTTTTGTGACGTGCACGTGCAACTACGCCGCGTTTAACTCTTGCCATTTCTGATATCCTCTATTAAGCGAATGGTAACATACGATCGATTAGGCCTAGGTCATTCTTATGAACCATAGACTTAGCACGAAGGTGTAATTTACGCTTTGAAGATTTCTTAGTCAGAATGTGACGAAGATGCGACTGTTTACGCTTGTAACCGCCAGAAGCAGTCTTTTTGAAGCGCTTAGCAGCACCTCTGTGTGATTTTAGCTTATAAGCCATTTGCAATAACTCCGAATGATATTGCTTTAACACAATGTAAGTAGGCGGAGATAAACTCACTTGTAGGCCTAGCTTACTTCCTAAAACCGGTGAAGGTTCAATACCTTACTTTAAAACCGGATAACGCAGGTGGCGTTAGCACTTGAGACCTGCGTTAAATTCGATGCGTATTATGCCGAGATTAAGACTTTTTAGCAATAGGTGCCATCATCATTATCATCTGACGACCTTCTACTCTTTTCGGGAAAGACTCAACAGATGCGATATCTTCCAACTCAGTCTTGATACGGTTTAACAGGTCGATACCAATTTCTTGGTGCGCCATTTCACGACCACGGAAGCGAATTGTGACTTTAGCTTTGTCGCCACCCTCAAGAAACTTGCGAAGGCTACGTAGCTTAACTTGGTAATCACCAACATCAGTACCAGGACGGAATTTGACTTCCTTAACCTGAATTTGCTTTTGCTTTTTCTTTTGTTCTTTTTGGATTTTTGCTTTTTCAAAAAGGAACTTACCGTAGTCCATCACTTTACAAACCGGAGGTTCCGCGTTTGGACTGATCTCAACCAGATCTAGACCTGCTTCTTCCGCCATGTTTTGTGCGTCTCTTGTTGAGACAATGCCAGCTTGCTCGCCTTCAGCGTCAATTAAGCGAACCTCTTTCGCTGTAATCTCTTCGTTAATACGATTTTTCTGAGCGTTATTTTGCCCTTTTTTGCCGCCTCTAATGGTACGTTCCTCCAAAAAATTCAAAAGTAAATGCGTGCACCAGAAAAAGTAATGTACACGCAAGTTTATATTTATAGTCGATTTTTAATCTCTTCGCTAACTTTAACGATGAAATCGTCAATCGAGAATTTACCTAAATCTTCACCAGTACGGGTTCTTACCGCAACTTCTTGTTGCTCGACTTCTTTGTCACCCACCACTAGTAAATAAGGTATACGTTTTAAAGTATGCTCGCGGATTTTAAAACCAATCTTCTCATTTCTCAAGTCGGCACAAGCTCTTATTCCAAGTTTATTCAACTTTTGTACAACTTCGTGGACATAATCCGCTTGTTTATCCGTGATATTCATGATCACAACTTGCTTAGGCGCAAGCCAAGTTGGGAATTGACCAGCGTACTCTTCCGTTAGAATACCAATAAACCGCTCCAGTGAACCTAGAATTGCGCGGTGGATCATCACGGGCGTTTTACGCTCATTGTTTTCAGCAACATAAGTTGCACCTAAGCGACCAGGTAGTGCAAAGTCTAATTGTACTGTACCACATTGCCACGCACGTTCTAAACAGTCATACAGCGTGAATTCAATCTTAGGACCGTAAAACGCCCCTTCACCAGGTAGATATTCAAACTCAATGTCGTTAGCTTTCAACGCTTCAGCCAATGCAGCTTCGGCTTTATCCCACATTTCGTCTTCACCAATGCGCTTTTCTGGACGAGTAGATAGTTTTACAACGATCTTGTCAAAACCAAATGTTGAGTACGTGTCATATACCATTTTGATACAGGCAGATACTTCATCCATGATTTGCTCTTCTGTACAGAAGATATGCGCATCATCTTGAGTAAAGCCACGAACGCGCATCAATCCATGTAGTGCGCCTGATGGCTCATTACGGTGACAACAACCAAACTCAGCCATACGCAGTGGTAAATCACGGTACGATTTTAGACCTTGGTTAAAGATCTGTACGTGACCTGGACAGTTCATCGGCTTAATAGCATACTCACGCTTCTCTGACTCCGTCGTGAACATGGCATCTGAATACTTGTCCCAGTGACCTGATTTTTCCCACAAGCCTCGGTCCATCATCAAAGGACCTTTTACTTCTTCGTACTGATATTCGCGTAGTTTTTCACGAACAAAATCTTCAAGCTCGCGATAAATACTCCAACCATCGTTGTGCCAGAATACCATACCGGGCGCTTCTTCTTGCCAGTGCCACAGATCGAGTGCTTTACCAATTTTACGGTGATCACGCTTTTCGGCTTCTTCCAAACGTTTAAGATACGCTTTTAGCTGCTTCTTGTCAGCCCACGCTGTACCATAGATACGCTGTAGCATCTTGTTTTCTGAATTGCCACGCCAGTATGCGCCTGCCACTTTCATAATTTTGAAGTGGTGACAGAACTTCATATTTGGTACGTGTGGACCACGACACATATCGACATATTCTTCGTGGTGATACAAACCTGGGCGGTCATCTTTAGCGATATTCTCGTCTAGGATTTCCATCTTATAGGTTTCACCGCGTGCTGCAAATGCATCGCGCGCTTCTTGCCAGCTCACTTTTTTCTTCACTACGTCATAGTCGGTCTTTGCCAACTCCAACATACGCTTTTCAATTGCTTCAAGATCTTCTTGAGTAAGCGAGTGCTCTAGGTCAACATCGTAATAGAAACCGTTATCGATGGTAGGACCAATCGCCATTTTTGCTTCTGGAAACAATTGTTTTACAGCGTGACCAATCAAGTGCGCACACGAGTGGCGAATAATCTCAAGGCCGTCATCGTCTTTAGCGGTAATGATTTCAAGTGCTGAGTCATTTTCAATGAGGTCACAAGCATCAACACGAACGCCATTAACACGGCCAGCAATCGTTGCTTTGGCAAGGCCAGGACCAATGTCTTGAGCGACTTCTAGAGTAGTTACAGGGTTTTCAAAAATACGCTGACTGCCGTCAGGGAGAGTAATAACTGGCATGATAAATCCTATTTACAGTGGTGACACCTACAATGCATCACATGTATTTAATTAATTTTAAAGTGTGCCTATCAACGCTTTTACGAATAAGCATTGTCTTGCGCGAATTATCACGGCTCATCCGAGGACTTTCGAATAAGAAGCACTATTCTCGCGTGTTACTTGGCTAAGTGCAAGCCTAGAGCTAAAATTAATCTATTAATTTACAAAAACTATTTTGGAATTATCCGTGACCAAAAAGCGTTATCGGTTTGCAACCTTTAATCTACTAAATTTTGCAGCACCGCCTTATTCTTTTTATCAACTTCATGAGCACTATAATGAAACACAGTGGCAAACCAAAACTCAGTTCATCACGGGGCTCATTCAGCATATAAATCCTGATGTCATTGTGTTTCAAGAGGTCTTCTCACCTGATAGCTTACAAATGCTGTGCGAAGACTTAGGTCTCGTCCACTTTGCCACGGTAGACGCGCCAAGTCCTGATCTCGTTTATCCATCGGTACTATTTAAACCGGTGGTCGCTATCGCATCAAAACTACCGTTTAAATCTTTTGCGCCTTTAGAGCCCTGCCCTGAATTACTCGAATACCTTAATAATCAACATCAATTCAAATTCAATCGTACACCGATAAAATGTAAGTTCGATATACCTGGGTTTGGTTTACTCGCTTGCTATGCAGTTCATTTTAAATCTCAACGAGTCCATTCTATGGCCCACATGCTTGGTGAATCCAATCAAGATGACCCGCTACTGACATTACTTCACGAAACCGTAGGTACGATGCAGTCCCAGATATCACGTTCGCTCGAAGCTTCAATCATTTATTACGATGCATTAAAGACACAACGAGAGAAGCAAGCTGCAACATTGGTGATGGGCGACTTCAATGATGCATTAGACAGCCCCGCGTTATCGTTTATGACGCAAGCTTTTCCTCCCGTCCTTTCTAGTAATGGATTCGACAGTGTCGGTTTGTTCGACAGTTTTCTTTATGCCGATAACAATCACAAAGCAAAGCCTGCCAGCCATTACTATCAAGGTGAAGGCAACGTACTTGATTACATTCTCTGTTCAAAAGAATTTAATCCCAACCGAGAAGCGCCCAGAGTGAAGTCTTTACACTATTACAGCTACGATGCCCACCTTGATCCAAAGCGCACCGACGAAGATATTTGCTATTCTGACCATGCAGCGATAGCAATAGAAATAACACTGTGAGATAATTCAATTTTTGCATAATCTGGACACGAAAATGAGAACACTTGGGGTTGAAATTTCAGGCAGCGAAGCCCTGCTTTGTATGCTAACGAAAGAAGATGATGTTTTTGATATCAGAGACATCCGCCAGCGCCGCTTTACTTTAAGCAACCAAGGGACCGAACTTGATGAAATGCGCAAGTTCCAATTCGACTTTGCAAAACTAGTAGAAGATTACGGCGTCGATTCCATCGCCATCCGTCAGCGCCCACACAAAGGTAAATTCGCAGGTAGTGCAGCTGGTTTTAAAATGGAAGCTGCAATCCAATTAATTCCAGGTGTTGATGTACAATTACTATCAGGCACCGAGGTTAAAGAGCAATTAAAAAGAAACCCGATCCCTGTTGACTATGAGGACACCGGGTTGAAAAAATTTCAAGAGCAAGCTTTCATCAATGCCTATGTTTACATCCTTCGTAAAACATACGGCAAAGAAGAATAATCATATCAGTGGCCAGAAGTGATATACCTTCTGGCCTTTTTATTTTCTTCCACTCCCCGCCTCTCTAAATAATCAAAATATAAAATCCTTGTAAAAATTTCGCTTTGATTTTATTCAGCACTACTCGCTTTTATGTTATTAATATTATCGTAATAAACCGCAAGGAGTGGATTTAGGTGTTACTTCAACAATATGGAAAAGCCGTTATTTTTTGCGCATGTTTGCTGATATCAATGCATGCTTTAGCAAACTCCAGTACTAGCCCAGCTTCGTTAATCTTTAGTGTCAACTCGGATAAACGTGTGTTTGAAAACACGCAGTCACTTGAAAACCAAATACCAATCAAAGGACATCTAGACAGCAGCTCAGCAAACATTCAATATGCAGCAACCTACCATTCTATCGTCGGTAATTATTTTGAAGCAGAAAAACTTACCTCAGGGGTCATCAACCCGGACATGTTGCTGAACGATTATCAGCTGGTTCCTGCGCTAGAAGTGATAGAGCAAAAGGCAACTGAAACGCGTATTACTATGGTCAACGAAGCGTATCACAATGCTAAACACAGAGCGCTAACGATTGCCCTATTGAAGCCTTTATATGTACAAGGCTACCGCTACCTCGCATTAGAGGCGCTTACCCCTCAGACAGCCGTTGAGCAGCAAATAAATAAACATGGCTTTACAACATACGAACATGGGATTTACACCATGGAAGCCACATACGCTAGCTTAATATTTGAAGCCAAATCACTTGGCTATGAGATTATTAGTTACGATCACGACTCACAAAATGATAGAGCCAAAGCAGCGGCTGAACAATTAAAAGAAAAAGTCTTTAATAACAACCACGATGCTAAATTACTCGTCCATTTAGGGTTTTCTCAACTAGATGAACAAAACCAGCTGGCGAGTGAACTCAAGCAGATATTAAAAATTAACCCACTTACCGTGGATCAGGTGCGCTTATCTGAGGTTAAATCAGTGAGTAGCAATACTCCTCTGCTGCTTGCACGCGTAGCAAGTCAATCTCAGCACTATTCTTCAGATCCGGAAAAGTTTGATCTTTCTGTAACCTGGCCCAAAACCACAAAAATCAATAACAGGCCCAGTTGGCTTTCTTCAACATTTGACCTGCAAAAGCAGTCGCTCGGTGTATGTAAAAAGGTTTTTCCATGCTACTTAGAGCTATCATTTTTTGTCGAGGAAGGTAAAAAACTCGTCCCAATCGACAAAATAACGGTAGAAAAACCATATGATCAGGTTTATTTGAAACACTATTCTACGCCACTGACTTTAAGTAGTTATAATGCTGTCACAGGTGAGCTAATTACACAAAAACTGCTAAACCAAAAGCCGCTATAATAATTAGTGCGAATTGAGCACCAATCTGTGACTCGCGCATTTCATACTATCAAGGTAGACTAGCAGCTGAACAAATTTAGGGATTATCCATGTATCGAGTTTTTGAACGCTTTACCAAACCCTTTCCCGAGCAAGAAGTAGGTCAGCCACCACAAGGTCTGTTGGCTTTTTGTCGCTTCTATACTAAAGGAATGGAATTACCCTTAGTATTTATGTCGCTAAGTGCTGCGGTCCTCGCAATTTTAGAAGTAACATTGTTTGGCTTTATGGGTGATTTAGTTGACTGGCTCTCCACTTATACACCACAAACTCTATTTGAAGCCAAACAAACTGAGTTAATCAGAATGTCTGTGATCACGTTAGTGGCCTTGCCGCTATTGGTATTTTTCCACAGCGCCATTTTACATCAGAGTTTATTGGGCAACTACCCAATGGCTATTCGCTGGCAAGCCCACCGTTACTTGCTAAAACAATCTATGACATTTTATCAAGACGAGTTTGCTGGCCGCATTGCAACTAAAGTGATGCAAACCGCCCTAGCTGTGCGCGAGTCAGTCATGAAGCTACTCGATGTGCTGGTTTATATTTTAGTGTATTTCACCGCTATGCTCGCACTTGTTGCAAGCAGTGATTTACGTTTGATGATCCCACTGATTATTTGGCTTGGATGCTATATCTGTTTCCAATTCTATTTTGTTCCTAAATTAAAACGTGTTTCTAGCGAACAGGCTGATGCTCGCTCAGAAATGACGGGGAGGATCGTTGATAGCTATACCAATATTTCAACCGTAAAGCTTTTCTCTTATACCAAGCGAGAAGAGGAATATGCCAAAGACAGCATGGATGTATTTATTCAACCTGTATATAAGCAAATGCGCTTAGCTACAAGCTTAAACGTGAGTATTCAAGCCTTAAATTATCTGCTGGTCTTTTCCGTCGCGGCACTTTCCATCTATTTATGGTCTTTTAATGCCATAACCGCTGGCGCAATAGCAATTACGGTAGGCTTAGCTTTACGACTAAATGGTATGGCACAGTGGATAATGTGGGAAATTAGCGGTCTATTCGAAAATATTGGTACGGTTGCAGACGGCATGAACACGCTCTCTAGACCGCTTGATATTGTTGATCAACAAACAGCGCCACAGTTAGATTTTAAAGCCGGAAAAATCGAATTTTGTAACACTACCTTCGCTTATAAGCGTAAAGATGCAGCGAGACAACATAACGTCATCGACAATCTAAATCTACTTATCAAACCTGGTGAAAAAATTGGTGTGGTTGGCCGCTCTGGTGCGGGTAAATCGACCTTAGTGAACTTACTATTGAGATTCTATGATACTGATGGTGGCAGCATCGAAATTGATGGCCAAAATATCGCTAAGGTCCAACAAGAAAGTTTACGACGTCATATCGCCATGGTGACCCAAGATACTTCTTTGCTCCATCGCAGCGTTCGCGACAATATCCTTTATGGCCGCCCTGATGCATCTGAGGACGAGCTAATTGCAGCAACAAAGGAAGCACAGGCTTACGACTTTATCCAAGACTTAGAAGATAGTCATGGTAATACCGCCTTTGACGCACAAGTTGGTGAACGCGGTGTGAAACTATCAGGTGGTCAACGCCAACGTATCGCCATTGCTCGTGTCTTGTTAAAAAATGCGCCAATTTTAATTTTAGACGAAGCCACATCTGCTTTGGATTCAGAGGTTGAACAAGCGATCCAAGAGAGCTTAGATGCACTGATGGAAGGTAAAACCGTTATTGCGATTGCCCATAGATTATCTACGATCGCACAAATGGACAGACTAATCGTGATGGATGAAGGTCGGATAGTTGAAGAAGGAAGCCATCAATCCTTGCTAGCCTTAGGTGGTATTTACGCCAAGCTTTGGTCGCATCAAACCGGTGGATTTATTGGTGTTGAGTAACGCCATTACAAAATAGCGCTACCGCCTTTTCAACCAAGATATCAAGCTCTGCTTCTGGAAGTGGAGCTTGCCATTTTATCGCGCGCTCCCAATAGCCTAGCTTTTTCAGCGCTCCCCAGAAGTACGCCGCGGAAAAATCCGCATCAAAACTACCAAG
Source organism: Pseudoalteromonas piscicida (assembly GCF_002208135.1). NCBI lineage: Bacteria > Pseudomonadati > Pseudomonadota > Gammaproteobacteria > Alteromonadales > Pseudoalteromonadaceae > Pseudoalteromonas > Pseudoalteromonas piscicida. The sequence continues at coordinate 1,645,007 of NZ_CP021646.1, read as the reverse complement.
GCACCCCGAATTCGCCGCATCTTCGAACCATTGGATCATCGCGGCCTCACAGTGACTAAACTTCTCATTTAGGTTCTGTGCTTGCTCAAAACTGCGCATTGATTCAATCATCACAATGCGCGACAAACGCATGTAATCCTCGTCATTCAACAAAGTCATTGCACTTTTCGCAAGGTGCTGCAGTTGCACTGAAAAGTCATAGTTTGGGATAAATTGTATAGCAGTTATCGGCTTAATCCGCTCAATTAACAGCTCAACAACGGCATCAAAGAGCTCGTCTTTGGTCGAGTAATGTTTGTATAACGTGCGCTTAGATACCTCCGCAGATTGACTGATCGACTCCATCGTCGTCGCCTGCAAGCCTTTTTGAGCGAACTCTTCTATCGCTGCACATAAAATTGACTGCTGTTTTGGTGAAAGTTGCGTCATCTACTTATTCTGTCTTTAATTAATGGTGGGAATAGCGAGCCATCGATAGCTGCTACTCACATGGTCAGTTGCATACCAAGAACGATTTCTCTATGTTATTTAGAGATAAGTCCTCTTCGTAATAAATCAACATTCCCTTTATTTTAATCAATAAAGTCGTTAATAAAAAGTACACATGATCGTATACCTAAATTTAAGAAAAGTACACGCAACCGTTTACCTTTTATTTCTTTAAGTATACACTACCGTTTACTTGTTTAATTGTCGAACAAATTGCCTTTACTTTGGTGTGGTTAAGGTATGAAATGAAGTCGCTTGTCTGATTGCATCCAGTCGAGTGTGCGTTATTAAAGGCAAATTGCAAGGTAGTTCCCCGCTAAAGCCGGGGCAGCATAAAATGATAATATAGGAATTGGAGTGTTCATGTATCCAGCATCAATACGCAGTCGTGTTAAACACCTATCTTTTTTAATGCTCACGCTAGGCACTTTGTCAGCGTGTTCAGAAGCACCACAGCAAGGCGGCCATGCAATGCCACCTGCACAAGTGAGTGTGCAACAAGTAACTACTCAATCAGTGCCATTCGATATCGAACTTCCGGCAACGCTCGCGGGTGATAAAGAAGTAGAAATTCGCTCTCGAGTTTCTGGGATTATCGAATCTCGCAACTTTGAGGAAGGTCAGTTTGTGAAAGCTGGTCATTCACTATTTACTATCGAGCTTAAGCCTTTTGAATTAGCGGTAGATAAAGCACAAGCAGCACTTCAAGCAGCAAAAGCAAACGTTGATCAAACTAAGCGCGAAAGTGAGCGGCTTGAGCGCTTGAAAAACGAGCGTTCAGTATCAAAACGCGACTTTGATAATTCAGTATCTGCCTACGACATTGCGGTTGCGAATTTAGAATCTGCGAAAGTAGCATTGAGTGAAGCCAAGCTGGACCTGGAATATGCCAAAGTTGAAGCGCCGGTTTCAGGCATTGTGGGGCGTGAGTTGATGTCTGAAGGCAGTTATGTTTCAGGTCCCAGTGTGCTTTTAACTGAGCTTACCGACATCAGCACTATTCGTGCTCGATTTGGCTTTTCAGAGCGTGAGCAACTAACAATGCGCCAAGATGTAGAAAACGGCTCATTGTCATTACCAGCTCATAATGAATTTGATACCACGATTATTCTGCAAGACGGTTCACTATATGGACAAGTCGGTAAAGTAAACTTTAGCGACGTTCGTGTAAACCGCTTCACAGGTACTAGTGAATTACAAGCACGTATTCCTAACGAAAACGGCGAGCTAAGACCTGGTCAGTTTGTCCGAGTTAAGCTCTCTGGTGCAGTACGTAATAACGCCATTGTAGTTCCGCAAAGAGCGGTACTAGACAACGGTACAGGTAAATTTGTGTACATTGCCACCGAAAATGAACAAGGTGCAACCGTTGCCCTACCCGCACCGGTCAAAGTTGGTGAATGGGTCAAGCTTAATAATGAGAATATGTGGGTTATTCGCGAAGGCTTAAAAGAAGGACAACCTGTCATTGTTGAAGGAATGGCGAGGATCTTCTTCCCAGGAATGCCGGTGTCTGTGAGCGAGCAAGGAGAATAATCTGATGTTCTCCAAATATTTTATAAACAGGCCTATTTTCGCCTTTGTTATCTCTATCGTGATTGTGCTCGCGGGCCTTGCGGCAATGCGCAGTTTACCTGTCGCACAGTATCCCGAAATTGCGCCACCTCAAGTTGAGGTACGTGCGGTATATCCTGGTGCATCTGCGGATGTATTGGAACAAACCGTTGCAACCCCTATCGAGAACGCGATTACCGGTGTTGAAGGCATGATGTATATGACATCAACCAGTACTAACTCGGGCGTAACAACTATCGCGGTTACTTTTGAGATTGGAACGGATGTTGATCAGGCTGCTGTAGATGTAAACAACCGGGTGAAGCAAGTAGAAGCGCGTCTCCCTGAAGAAACTAGACGCCAAGGCGTGGTGGTTCAAAAAACATCTTCTAACTTCTTGCAAGTCCACGCGTTCTATTCGCCAGATGGGACACGAGATAGCCTCTGGACATCTAACTATGTCACCATGAATATTCTCGATCGCGTCAAGCGTATTCCTGGCACGACTAACGTGCAAATCTTCGGTGCTAAAGACTACGCCATGCGTATTTGGTTGCGTCCTGATATTATGAGTCAACTACAAGTCACAGCAGACGATATAGCAGGTGCGATCAGAGAGCAAAACTCTCAGTATGCAGCGGGTAGTATTGGTGCGACACCGACTTCTCAAGACGCGCAATCGCTAGTTTATAGTGTCACCGCAAAAGGACGTTTATCGACGGCTGAAGAGTTCGAAAATATTATTGTTCGTGCAAACCCAGATGGCTCAACACTGCGCCTTAAGGATGTTGCTCGCGTAGAACTTGGCTCTAAAGACTATAACTTCCAAGGTACCATTAACGGTAAGGAAGCCGTATTACTCGGTGTCTTCCTGCAACCGGGCGCGAATGCGCTAGATGTAGCCAAAGCTGTAGAAGCTGAAATTGAACAGATCAAACCTCAGTTCCCTACTGGTCTTGCTCACGTTAATTCCTACGACACCACGCGCTTTGTAGAAGTATCAATTCGAGAGGTGTTAAAAACGCTTGGTGAAGCAATGATCTTGGTATTCTTAGTAGTTTACCTATTCTTGCAAAACTGGCGTGCAACGCTCATTCCAACGCTTGCTGTACCCGTCTCTTTACTCGGTACATTTGCAGGTCTGTATATGCTCGGTTATTCAATTAACACGCTGACACTGTTTGGCATGGTATTATCGATTGGTATCGTGGTAGATGACGCCATCGTGGTACTTGAGAACGTCGAACGTATTATGCATGAGCAAGGCTTGCAGGCTAGAGAAGCGGCGGTTAAAGCGATGCAAGAAGTCAGCGGCCCCGTTGTCGCGATTGTATTGGTATTGTGTTCGGTGTTTGTACCTATCGCTTTCCTAGGTGGGTTAACAGGCGAGCTATTCCGCCAATTTGCGATCACTATCTCCATCTCTGTAAGTTTATCCGGTGTGGTTGCACTGACGATGACGCCTGCACTGTGTGTATTGCTGCTTAAGCACGAGCACAAACAAGATGCCAAGTTTTTCTTGTGGTTCAATGACTGGTTCCATCGTGTAACTGGACGCTATGTTGGTGCGGTTAGCTTTATGGTTCGCCGTGGTCTTGTAGGCCTAACACTGATGGTAGCGATGATTGGTGCGACGGTATTCCTGTGGCAAAAAACGCCAAGCTCTTTAGTACCAGACGAAGACCAAGGTTACTACATGATTGCAGTGTTCTTACCAGATGGGTCGTCATTAGAGCGCACCGCTAAAGTGGCAGATGAAGTGATTGCCGCTGCGAAATCAAATCCAGCAAACGAAAACGTCGTGTCGTTTACGGGGATGGACTTCATCGGTGGTGGCTTCAAAAATAGCGCGGCCACTATGTTCGTGACGCAAACACATTGGGATCAACGTGATGTGTCAGCGAAAGAACTGGTTGGTGAGCTGTTTATGAAAACCGCGCATATCAACGAAGCGCTTGTGCTGGCGTTTAACCCACCGCCAATTTTCGGCTTGGGCACGACAGGCGGGTTTGAAGTCTTCTTGCAAAATAAAGGCGGCTCCGATCCTGCTAAATTAAAGCAAGGCATGCAGATGATCATGGCCGAAGCGCAGAAGAGCCCTATTCTTACCGGTATTCAAACGCTGTGGCGTCCTGATGCTCCACAGCTAAAGGTGCATATGGATCGAGAGCAAGCGCGTGCCATGGGGGTCAATATCAACTCTGCGTTTAATGCACTTGCGGCTAATTTAGGTAATTACTACGTCAATGACTTCAATAAGTTTGGTCGGGCATGGCAAGTGATTATGTCTGCAGAAGCCGAGTTTAGAATGACGCCGGAAGATGTGGGACGCATTTATGTGAAAAACAATCGTGGCGAAATGGTACCAATTTCTGCATTTACGGATGTTGAGTATAGTCGGGGCCCAGAAACCATGAATCGTTACAATAACTTATCTGCAGTTAAGCTAATGGGCGAAGCAGCACCTGGCTACAGCTCCGGCCAAGCTATCGCGGAGTTTGAGCGTATCGCCAACAAAGTGCTACCACCAGATATGACTTACGAGTGGACAGGTTCCGCGTTTCAAGAAAAGCAAAACTCTGGCACAACTGGTATTGCACTTGGTATGGCCGTGATCATGGTATTTTTGATCCTCGCAGCACTGTACGAGCGCTGGTCATTGCCATTCTCGGTTATGTTGGCACTGCCGTTTGGTACTTTCGGTGCACTGGTCTCAATCTGGATTGCGGGACTAACCAACGATGTGTACTTCCAAATCGGTTTGGTTACTCTACTCGGCCTTGCCAGTAAGAACGCCATTCTTATTGTCGAATATGCGCTAATGAAGTATCAAGAAGGTTGGAGTCCAGCAACCGCAGCCCTTGAAGCGGCAAGACTGCGTTTTAGACCTATTATCATGACTTCACTTGCTTTCATACTTGGCGTAGTTCCACTGGTTATGAGTTCTGGAGCTGGTGCAGGAGCAAGGCACAGTGTAGGTACTGGTGTTATGGGTGGTATGCTCTCGGCTACCTTCCTCGCAGTATTCTTCTTGCCGCTGTTCTTCTATTGGTTAATGGCAAGACGTATGTCAGAGAAGCGTTCTAAGCAAGAACTTTCAGATGAAATCGCTAGGCATCATAAAGATGAGCATGTCGATACAGATGAAGGGTTAGCTTAATAACGTCCCTTAAGTTAAACTGTAAAACGCCTGAACTTTCAGGCGTTTTTTTATATCAATTAAAGCTGCTCTCCGCCTTTCCACTACTTCGCCATCACACACTTTATCACTATCCATTAGTCTTAATTTCATGCTTTTCGTCCAATTACACTTGATTTTGTCGACAATTAGGTTATCACTGGTAAAGCATAATGATAACAACTAGAGATCAACAGCAAGGACAAGATATGACAACAGAGAGCCAAGTATTAAATGCAAATGCACTGACAAAAAGTTACTTCAAGGGCCCACAAGGAGAACCCCTAACTCAACTCACCATAGGGCAATATCTAGAAGATATTGTCGACAATTATCCGGAAAGAGAAGCCATTGTTGTCTCTCATCAGTCAGTTCGCTTAAATTATCGTGAGTATCTCGCAAAAATAAATCAACTTGCCGCAAGCCTTTTAGCTGTGGGCATACAACCAGGGGATAGAGTTGGGATTTGGTCTCCAAACAATCTTGAATGGAGTCTAGTGCAATTTGCAACCGCTAAAATTGGCGCAATCATGGTGTGCATTAACCCCGCCTATCGCCCAAGCGAGCTTGAATACGTGCTAAACAACGTTGAATGTAAAATGTTAGTCATGGCGAAATCTTTTAAACATAGCCATTACGTTGACATGATAAGAGAGCTGGCACCAGAATCTTATGGCTGCATGTTTGGCGAATTGTCCTCACAGCGCCTTCCCTCGCTCAAGCAGATTGTGCTGATTGACGACGATGTTGAGCCAGGCCTGATGAATTTTAGCGCCTTGTTGTCTAAAGCAAATGAGGCACACTATCTTGAGGCAAATGCGATTGCGGCCAATCTCAGTGCCAGTGATGCTATCAATATTCAATTTACTTCTGGGACCACAGGCAACCCTAAAGGCGCCACCCTCACCCACAGCAATATCCTAAATAACGGATTACTGGTCGCCAACGCAATGAAGCTCACAGAGCGAGACAAGCTTTGTATTCCCGTGCCGCTTTATCATTGTTTTGGCATGGTGCTCGGTAATCTCGTTTGTATCAGTAAAGGGCGTGCGCTGTGTTCCCTAACGATAGCTTTGATCCGCTTGTTACTTTACAAGTTGTCGAACAAGAAAAATGTACAGGGCTTCATGGCGTGCCAACTATGTTTATTGCGCAATTAGAACACTCAGACTTTACGCAGTTTGATTTATCTTCATTGCGCACAGGCGTGATGGCAGGTTCCACCTGCCCCGAAAAAGTCATGCGCCAAGTACAAACACAAATGCATATGACCGATGTACTCATTGGTTACGGGCAAACCGAGTGCAGCCCAATCAACAATATTACCGAAATCAATTCGCCTGTAGAGAAACGCGTGCAGACTGTTGGTCGCGCTATGCCACATACCGAGGTCAAAATTATTGACGAGCTTGGACATATCGCACCTATCGGTACACCAGGTGAAGTATGTGCTCGTGGGTATTGCGTCATGAAAGGCTATTGGCAAGACCCAGAAAAAACAGCAGCAACCATTGATGACGATGGCTGGCTACATTCTGGCGATTTAGGCGTGATGGACGACGAAGGGTTCGTCAGCATTGTCGGCCGTATAAAAGATATGATCATTCGCGGTGGTGAGAATATTTACCCCGAGAAATTGAGGAAGTGCTTTATCATCATAACGATATTCAAGATGCCGCCGTCTTTGGGATCAAGGACGAAAAATATGGTGAGGAAGTATGTGTTTGGGTTCAACTTAAACCCGGACACTATATTTCGGAAGATGATATTCGTGTATTTTTAAAAGATAAGCTCGCCTACTTCAAAGTGCCAAAACACATCAAGCTCGTTGAAAATTATCCGATGACGGTCACAGGCAAACTGCAAAAGTTCAAAATGCGAGAGCAAATGGAAAGTGAGCTTGATGCATTTGTCGAGTCTCAGTAACTAAGGTGAGTAAATGGTGAGCAAAATCCTAGCTCACCACTTACGTAGCTCTTACAACGCTTTTGAAAACTTTGCTCTGTAAAAATCACACCCACCGCTAAGCCACTACTCAACCAATTGTTTTAATTGAAATTTTATTGTGGTTTATTTATTGCTGTTAGTTCCTAAATTTTAATGAAGGAAATGAGCAATGACGAAGTGTCCATTAACCACCACTGCAGGTAATCCAATCGCCGATAATCAAAATAGTCTAACAGCAGGTCCTAGAAGCCCACTATTGGTTGAGGATTACCAGTTAATCGAAAAACTGGCGCATCAAAATAGAGAACGTATACCAGAGCGTACCGTGCATGCCAAAGGATGGGGTGCGTTTGGGTCATTTACGGTAACAAACGATATAAGCCGATATACCAAGGCAAAGCTATTTGCTGAGGTCGGCAAGCAAACCGACATTTTGATGCGCTTCTCAACGGTAGCGGGTGAAAAAGGGGCTGCGGATGCAGAGCGTGATGTAAGAGGTTTTTCGATAAAGTTCTACACTGAAGAAGGAAACTGGGATTTGGTTGGCAATAATACCCCCGTATTTTTTGTTCGTGATCCGTATAAATTCCCAGATTTTATTCACACCCAAAAGCGCCACCCTAAAACCAATCTGCGCTCCAACACCGCGCAATGGGATTTTTGGTCATTGTCGCCAGAAAGCCTGCATCAAGTATTAATTTTAATGTCTGACCGTGGCTTGCCAACGGATGTGAGACACATGAACGGTTATGGCTCTCATACCTTTAGTTTGATCAACGAAGAGGACCAAAGAGTTTGGGTGAAGTTTCATATGAAAACCCAACAAGGCCACCAGCATCATACCGATGAAGAGTCTAAAACAGTGATTGGCGAAAGCAGAGAAAGTTTTCAAGAAGACTTACTTGAGGCCATAGAACGCGGAAATTATCCGAAATGGGATATGAAAATTCAGGTGATGACTGAAGCACAAGCAAAACAGTTCCAACACAATCCGTTTGATTTAACCAAGGTCTGGCCGCATGATGACTTTCCCCTTATCGATGTCGGCACACTAGAATTAAATCGCGTACCAGACAATTATTTTGCTGAAATAGAACAAGCCGCATTCAGTCCGTCTAACGTGGTATCGGGAATTGGGTTTTCTCCGGATAAAATGTTGCAAGCACGCATTTTCTCCTATGCCGATGCTCACCGCTACCGACTCGGCACGCACTATGAGGCATTACCCGTTAATCGCCCAAAATGCCCTGTCCATCATTACCACAAAGACGGTGCGATGCGGTTCTTTAACAATGAACCCGGTGGCAACGAAGATGCTTACTACGAGCCAAATTCAATGGGTGGCCCAAAAGAGAATCCCGAGTACAAGCGCCCCGCTCTTGAGCTTGAAGGAATGGCAGATAGGTACGACCATCGCAAAGACAATGATGACTTTTCACAGCCTCGTGCTTTATATTGCCTTTTTGATGATGCTCAAAAGCAGCGTTTGTACGGCAACATCGCGCGCGCCATGGCGGGTGTCCCTGAGCATATTATTGAACGTCAACTCGGGTTATTTAAATCTGTTCACGAAGAACTCGAAGCTGGTGTTAGAACTGCACTGAGTAAATAGTTCAGGTAGTTAACCTTGAACCGAATAAAGAGCTAGCGCCTGAAGTGCTAGCTTTTAACACTGCTAAATTTGTGACCATGCTTTTTTGGTTCCAAGCGCATAAGCCCCGCCTATTACCAAGCAAATTGAGGAACTCACCAGCCAAAACGTCATGCTGTTATCTGGGATGGTTGGCATGATAAAAACAAACCCAATTCCTCTTATTAAAAAGATTGCACTTATTACACACAGGGCAATTTTCATCAAAGGTAATTGTCGAGTCCATTTCGCCCCTGAAAACGCATAGCATGACCAGAGCAGTAAAATCGTAGCGATAACGGCAGTGATAAGATGAGGATAAATAAGCCCTTGCTCGGCCATAGTAGCCATTTCCTCGCCAGCACCAAAAAAGCGATACCAAGGCGCGCCAAAGATAATGCAGCCAATGTGCGCCACTGCCGCAATGGCTGTACACACACCCGCGAAGAGTAAAAAGTGGTTGGTCGTTTGAGTTTGCGCGTTCAAGTTCATTTCCCTCAATTGTCAACTTGCTTGAGTATCGCTGCTCTTCCGTTACCTGTCGATAGATATGCGCTCAACAGGCATTATTTGTGGGTCGTGACTTATCACAACAAAATGATCTTCGTCGCCTAAGATATGGTATTAAAACCCAAAGATCGCGGGTGAACCCGCTCCCACCCTACATGCGTTTAGCAAAAAGTGAAGTTAACAGAATAAACCTGTGAAGCTCCTTGTTTGTAGGTCGTGCTTTATCTGGGCACAAAAATTCCCGCGGCCTGAGATACGGTATTAAAACCCAAAGATCGCTGGGTGAACCCGTTCCCACCCGATATGGGTTAGTGTAATAACAACGCTATGCTTTAGGTGCGACGAGTGGTAAATCAAACTGCACCATTAACCCGCCTTTTTCGCGATTAAATAGCTTAAGTTGTCCACCATGAGCAATGGCGACTTCATTACAAATACTCAATCCTACCCCTGTGCCACTAGGTTTAGTAGAAAAGAATGGCAGTACTGCGTTTGCTAGCTTTTCTTCTTCCATTCCTACACCTCTATCAACAACCACGACTATCAGACGTTGATAATCAACCAGCAGCTTCACACCTATTTCGCCCACCTCTGAGCCTGATTCGTGTGCATTCTTTATTAAGTTTATCATCACCTGCTCTACCTGTACCGAATCAAAAAACGCACGCTCAACAGGAAGTGGGGCCAGCAAGGTAAATGCGTATAGCTTACTAACGGTATCCAGTAAGGGCTGCAAGGGTTGCTCTGTAATATTAGGCGCTGGCAACCTCGCAAACTCACTATATTTGGCGACAAACTCACTTAAGTTCTCGGTGCGACGATTAATGGTCGAAAGCATTTCGGGCAGCAGTTGAATGAGGGCATGATTTTGTTCTTTGGCACTACGCTCAACAATTGTATTTGCGGAGTTAGTCAGCGAAGAGATGGGCGCTAATGAATTATTGAGTTCATGACTGATAAGACGGATGGCATTTTTCCAAAGCCCCACCTCTTGGCGGCTCATTTCGCTAGATAGGTTTTGACACATAAGCAACACATGCGGCTGGTGGTTGAGCGTTATGCTCTGCCTCGAAAAGTAATAGCTCTGCTTTTCATCGTTAGCTTGAAAGGTCACAAACCCAGATTCTTTTTGTAGCAAAATAGTTTGCAGTTTAGGATCTGCATTCGTAATGGCATGATGAAGCACAAGGCCACTTAAAGATTTTTTGTTATCAAGTAATTTTCCGGCTTTATCATTGGCATATACAACCTGATCAAACTGATTGAGTAATATAATCGACACTGGCGACACCTGCAAAATGGTATCGAGTAATAACTCCCTTTGGCTGGTGGCGTGGCGCTGCTTTTTTAGTGTTGTCGATAAACGATTATATTCCAGAATTAAATCCGACATTTCTATACTTTCAAAATGCGTGATTTGAACTGAGAAGTCTTGATCTTTAAAACTGCGGATCCCGTCCGTTAAGCAATCGATGATCCGCTGTTGGCGAGAGAAAAAGTAACTGATACCGACAATGCCTACTAACGTCGCAACAAGCAGTCCCACCGGAATTGCCAGAGTAAGTGGTATTGCAAACGAAGCAGCCAGCCATAAAATAGCCGCGAACACCGTTAGTGATACAAATAAGCATGCAGACACCGCTGCTTGAAGAGATACCGTCATTTTAAACCAAACTTCTCCATTCTCCGGTATAGTGCTTGCCGACTTAATCCAAGCTTTCTTGCAGCTTTACTGACTACGCCATCAGCGCTGTCTAATGCTGCTTCGATATCTGCCTGTGTATATTCAAGCGGCTCTTCATGTTGTGGTGTTTGAATCGCCAAATGCGCACACTCGATTTCTTGACCTGGACTCAACAACACAGCACGACCTATGGTGTTTTCAAGCTCCCTAACGTTTCCAGGCCAAGTATGATGCTTTAACTGCTTCATTGCTGCGTTACTCAAACTCTTGTTGCTAGGCAAAAAGTGATCTACTAACACGGTAATATCTTCTTTTCTCTCAGATAGTGGCGGCAATTTAAGCTCAATCATATTGATCCGATAATACAAATCTTCTCTAAAAGTGCCTGCGCGAATGGCCTCTGGTAAATTACTGTTGGTGGCACTGATCACCCTAACATTTACCCTTCTTGTTACCGTGCTGCCAACGCGTTCAAACTCGCCGCTTTGTAAAACCCGAAGTAATTTTTGCTGACCTGCCAAAGACAAGTTGCCGATTTCGTCTAAAAACAAGGTGCCACCATCGGCGGCTTCAAAGCGCCCAGCCCTCGATTTTTGTGCGCCTGTATAAGCACCACTTTCAACCCCAAATAACTCGGCCTCAATGAGGTCCGCCGGAATGGCCCCGGCATTCACTTTAATAAAGGGTTGATTTTTATAGCTGCTATTGGCTTGCACGATTTCTGCAATTTTCTCTTTCCCAGCGCCGTTTGGTCCTGTAATCAGAATTGGCGCATCGGAGTGCGCAACCTGAGTCGCCATTTCAAGCAAGCTCAACATGGCCGGATCGGCAACCACCACACCACACAGGTCGTATTGCGCCTTTAGCTTTTGTAATCTGGCATTGCGCTGATTTGCGGCGCTACTTACTTGCTCTTGTAGTTCTCGCATTTCGAGCAAGTTTTTCACTGAAGTGACGAGTTTATGATCTTTCCAAGGTTTAGCTAAGTAGTCTGCCGCACCATCTTTAATTAGCTCTACCGCCATTTCAAGATTCGTCCAAGCGGTCAGTAAGATGATAGGCAAGTCTGGCTCTAAATCTCGAATCGCTTTATACAGGGCTTTACCTTCCGCGCCGCTGGTGGTGTCTCGGGTAAAGTTCATATCTTGAATAACTAAGTCGAACTGTTTGCTACGCACCTTCTCTAGACCCAGTTGCGGAGAGGTAACACCTTCACACGGAATATCATTGAGCAACAAAAGGACTTTAATGGCTTGAATTACATCCGGATTATCGTCAATTACCAATACACTCATGAACGCTTTTGATCCTAATTTGTAAATTTTGCCCCTTTCGGGGCTATGTTGTTTTTATTATTAACTCGATTTAGTTACTTGTGCCGGCGACACTTTCGCGGCTTCTTTGGCTGGCAGGTATACCGCCAATGTACTCACAAGCCAAGTAAAAATAGCTACCCCAACCAATAACGGGATCTCTACCACACTTTGCACGCGAACATTATTCATCAAAAAATAGTAAAGCAAAATCGAGAGACCAAAGCCTAGCACTAAACCGATAAAGACTAAAATTGTATTTTCTTTAATTAAAGACCACATCACTTTACCTTTAGATGCACCTAGCGCACGAAGCACACCATGATCTTTCTTTCTTAGGCTAACTGAAAAGCTGACAAGTGCGACAATACCAAGCGCGGTGACCACGCAAGCGATGATGCTTATGCCTGCCATGGTAAGTGCAAAGGTGCTACGGCCATCCCACAAACGTTTTTTTGCCCTAGCAACGAACTCAACTCGCTCAACCATTCGTCCGTTGGTGTGATAAAGTGCCGTTTCAACTTCTTCTAAAATTCGCTCAGACACACCTTCTTCGACTCTGACTAAATAATTGGCTCGTTGACGGTTACCCCAAATGACTTCAGGTACAACCCCTGAATTGTAGGGTTGTTGATTGTATGTTGCTCCTTCTCCAAGCATTTTACCTCCATATACCCCAACCACTTGATGTGGAATGCGCTGTCTTGAAATATACACCGTCTGTCCAAGGGCAGAATCATCACCAAATAACGACGAAGCAAGGTCGTCACTTATCATAATAACGCCTGCATTTTTGGTTGTTTCATCTCCTTTGATATATTCACTGGCATAAAATCTACGCCCCTCAACCAGTTCAAGTCCAAGTACATCTACGCCTTTTTCATCTAAGCCAAAGTAGCCGAACACGCTGTAGTCTGTTTCTGGTTGAGTATTTTTAAAAATCGTCCACCCAGGGCCTAAACTGTTTAATACCAGCTCTCTACCAGCATAAGATGCGGCAACCACCCCAGGCACTTTTTCAATCGCTTGAATATCCTTTTCAATAAGTGACTGCACGTCTACCGAGGTATCAAACACACGCGTCGTTACATTGAGAATTTGTTGCTCTTCCAACTTGGAAGGAATTAGCCAGTTTTGCAGCGTCGCATAGCTGATAAAGGCCGTATTGCTGACAATCATCACGGTAATCGCGATTTGTAGAATGATTAACAGTGCAATACTTTTTTGCTTTAAGATCAATTTTAAAATATGTTTAATCGCCATACTTACCCCCTTAATTCCGCAGCTGGTGACACACGGCTACTACGGTATATCGGATATAATCCAGATATCCCAACCGCCAAGAAAATGCCTGTCGTCGTCCAAAGTGCCAGCTCACCATCGAACTGATAGATTTGACGGACTTGCTCAGCAAGGGCCATATAATCCGCCTGATACATACGCAAGTGGAACATTAATTCAAGCCCTGCGAACGCCAATACAAAGCCAAGTGCTACAGACGCAACCGTGAGCATCAAAATCTCTAAAAAGTGAATTTTCATTATTACCCCACGGTTTGCGCCGAGCGCTCGATAAAGGGAAATAAGCTTGCGATTAGCTTGGAATTTAGCCAGCAAAATGCCAACGGTATTCACTAAACAAATGCCAAATAGTAAATACGAAAACGTTAGATAAATGGCTTCCCATGCCATAAAACGCTGGATCAAAATATAGAGCTCGCCCATGCTATAAAAGTCGGTAAGATTTTTATGTTGAAAGCGACCAACCGCTTGTTGCTTTTCAATATAGCTATTCAACCACGTTTTTAGTACTGCAAGATGTGCCGTCTTTTTGTCTTCTCGGTACTGGAACCACACCGTCAAATAACCACATTCAGCACTTTTCAGCATGTCGACACTGCCGCTACGTGGGTTGGTTGCAGTGTATAAATCGTCGGTTCTGCACGTTACTTGCCCCGTTCTTGGAAAGTTTTGCGCATAAGCATAATTTAACGGAATAAAAACATCGTGATTGTAATTATTACTAAAGCTCAAATCTTGGAAGCGGCGCTTATAATTGCTTAAGTCAACCACGCCAACGACTTGTATTTGTTCGCCTTGAACTTGAATAAACTGCCCGACAGAATTCGCTCCACCAAATAGATGGTCATTAGCATTTTTACTGATCACAGCCACCGCTTCGCCACTTTTTTGGTTTTGTTCACTCCAAGAAGCTCCGTGAATAAACGGCGCATCTAGTACACTAAACATCTCTCTATCTGTAGCAGAAGCTTCTACACTAATAGGCCTAACTGAGTTATCAGCAAGGCCCGCAATAAACTCTGTGGTGTAGTTAAACGATAGATACTCGTATGGTAAATCAGCTTGCTTAAGCGCTTGGGTATCTTGATAAGTCCAGCGAGGAAATTGTCTAAAATCAGCAACATCCTCATCGGCTTCAAAATAGTTAAGACCTGCCGTATATAAGCTGTCTCCCTTATAACCAATCACTTCGCTACTACTTTGTTTTACAATGGCTGACATCGTCAACATTAAGGTGATCCCAACCGCAAGGTTAATTACCATCAGTGCGCTTAGCTTGAGTTTTTGTTTTAATCCCTGCCAAGCTAACAATATTAGCTCTTTCATTGCCTGCTCCTACACTGCCAGTTCGGTTAACTGAGATTTAGTGATGTCGGTTAGCTCACCATCAAGAATTTGGATATTACGACCCGCTCGTCGTGCCAGCTCATTGTCATGGGTGACCATAATCAATGTAGTGCCCGCCTGATTCACTTCTTGTAATAAATCCATCACTTGCCTTGCCATTAAGCTGTCTAAATTACCCGTTGGTTCATCCGCTAAAAGGAAGCGCGGTTTCCCCGCCAGCGCTCTGGCAATGGCCACGCGCTGCTGTTGCCCGCCACTTAACTGTGCTGGGTGGTGCTTCATTCTGCTTGCAAGTCCAACAAGTTCTAAGGCTTCTTCAATGCGCTTTTTACGCTCACTGGCTTTTATTCCCCTAAAAATAAGGGGGACTTCAACGTTGTCATATAAAGATAAGTCGCTGATAAGATTAAAGCCTTGGAAGATAAAGCCAATTTTTTCGTTTCTTAGCTGTGACAGCTTTTTATCGTTAAGATTGGCAACGTTTTCACCATCTAGAAAATAGTCACCGCGCTCAAAACGCTCTAACAAACCGGCAATGTTCAAAAAGGTCGTTTTGCCTGATCCTGACGGGCCTGTGACCGCAATAAACTCCCCTTCTTCAATGGTTAAATTGACATTACTGAGTGCATGGGTCTCAATCAGATCTGTGCGATAAATTTTGCTTACTTCATTCATTTTTAACATTGTCTATTCCTTCTCATTCTTATTCGGTACGCAAGATGAGGCTACTTCCCGAGTAGCACTCGCGCTTTGTTATTGAACGGTTCTAAACTTGAGATCACGATTTCTTGTCCTTCACTCAGGCCCTCGATAATCTCTACTTCAGAGATACTTTTTACACCGAGCTGAATGGGGGTTTGATCAGCCTGCTCACCGACAACCGCATAGGTAAAACGCCCAGCGCCAGTTTCAACAAATGCACCACGCCTTACTTTGAGCACGTCTTGCTTTTGCGACAGAATAATTCTTGTAGATACCTTTTGGTTTTGGCGAAGACCACTTGGTTGTTCATCAAAGCGTACTCGCGCACTGACACGGCCAGCTTCGATTTCAGGGGAAATAGCGACCAGCTTCGCATGATATTGGTATTGATTGATAAATACTTCAGCGGCCATGCCGACTCCTAGATTGTCGGCGTAAATTTCTGGTATTTGCGCTTCAACCTCAAGCTCTGAAAGGTCAACCAAGGAGATTAACGCCGCATCTCGCTGTACAAACTGCTTTTGCTGGACATGCACCGTACCAACAATACCTGACAACGGCGATACAATGTTAAGTGCGGCTACCTGACGCTGCACTTCTTCTAAAATATGCTGTTGTCTGGTTAGGCTCAGCTCACTACTTTTTAGCTCAAACGCGAGTCGCTCTTGCTCAAGCTTTAGCGAATCGATGGCGTGCCGCTCTTGTAGTTGCGCGCGCTTAAGTTCAACCATTGACTGTTCAAGCTCTAGTTTTGAGATAATTTGCTTTTCGATGCTCTGTTTTGAGCGCGCCATTTCCCGCTCTGCCGCTTCTAGGTCTACTTTCGCCATTTCCATGCGTTGTTTGGTATCGAGTAGCTGCTGTTTAATCGAGATCCGTTGGCGCTCAACTTCCGTCTTTAAGCGTTCAAATGTCGCCTCTTCTTGTAGTAAACGGTTAGTCAACTCCGGACTGTCGATGCTAAGCAACGTTTGCCCCGCTTTGATGGCATCACCGGGTTTAACGTTTAATGTCACTGTGCCCGATGCAATGGCGTATAGGTCTGGGTTATTCGCAGCGAGCGTACGCCCTTCAACGCGAATATCTTCGCTGATATCACCTCTCACTACCGTGGCGAGACGTACTTGCTCCCGCGATACCGTCTGCTCTGCAGATAAAATCGTGTTAATGCTTGGCCAAGCACTAGTTAATCCACCTAAGGTGATGCCAACGGCCAACAACGCAATCACAGGCTTTTTTATGGTTCGCTTCTTTACGATTTGTTTGTCTTGCGCACTTGTATCTTTAATCATGCTACCTCCTTGCGGACAAGTGGGTGTCCGCGATTATCATGAATAACTAATAACAAGTAGCGTGCCAGAATTTATGCTGTTGTTTTATATCGCATTTATGAGATTCAACGGCTTTACTCAAGGAGATTGGACGGACACCGGACAGTTTGCGGACAATAGCTGAACGTAACTAAAACTGGCTGTTCGTGACTTATCGCAACATCAAATTTTAGTGGGAACCACAATTAAAAGATCGCGGGGTGAACCCGCTCCCACCTAATACAGCTGCTCGTTTAGCTCAAGGTTTACCCTAATAGCTCAGCAACACTGGTAGATCGTGACTAAAACAGGTAGGTCGTGATTTATCGCGACATCAGATTTTAGAAGGAACAGCACTCCAAAGATCGTGGGGTGAACCCGCTCCCACCTAATGTTGATGCGCGTTTAGCACAAGTTTTACCCTAATAGCTCAGCAACACTGGTAGATCGTGACTAAAACAGGTAGGTCGTGATTTATCGCGACATCAGATTTTAGAAGGAACAGCACTCCAAAGATCGCGGGATGAACCCGCTCCCACCTAATGTTGATTCACGTTTAGCACAAGGTTTACCCTAATAGCTCAGCAACACAGCTGGGTCGTGACTAAAACTGGTGGGTTGTGAGTTATCACGACATTAGATTTTTGAGGTAACCGCACTCAAAAAATCGCGGGGTGAACCCGCTCCTAACTAATGTTGATGCGCGTTTAGCGTTAGGGGAAACCCGTGAACACACAAAAAACTATTGATGTTGGCTCACATCCCACAATTGCTTCAACTCTTCAATAATGGCGGGATCGTCAATGGTCGATGGTACGACGATGTCTTCTCCGTCCACTAGCTGGCGCAGGTTCTTTCTGAGAATTTTACCCGAACGGGTTTTGGGTAAACGTTCGACTACTTTAATGGTTTTAAGGCTGGCAATCGCGCCGATCTTTTCGCGGATCAGGCTTCTTATTTCCTCTGCAATGGCCACTTCTGTAGTGCTTACGCCATCTTTCAATACCACCATAGCAATGGGCACTTGGCCTTTTAACTCATCTTTACCGGCAAATACGGCGCATTCTGCAATTGCTTGATGACCTGCAACGATTTCTTCCATTTCACCGGTTGACAGTCTATGTCCGGCTACGTTTATTACGTCATCGGTGCGGCCCATAATAAACAGATATCCATCTTCATCAAAATAACCGCCGTCGCCAGAGAGGTAATAACCGGGGTATTGTGCCAAGTAACTGCCCTTAAAGCGTGCTGTGTTATTCCAAATAGTGGTTAAACAACCGGGAGGAAGTGGCAATTTTACCGCAACAACGCCTTGTTGATTCGCCTCACAAGGACTGCCGTCTACATCAAGGATCTCAACTTGATAGCCGGGCGTGGGAACAGTTGCACTACCCGCCTTAGTTGGCATCAATTCAATCCCAACTGGGTTACACGCAATAGCCCAGCCTGTTTCGGTTTGCCACCAGTGATCAATTATCGGCAGCTTTGTGGTTGATTGTAGCCAGTCGTAGGTGGCGGGATCGAGTCGCTCACCAGCTAAAAATAAGGTTTTTAAGCTGCTGGTATTGTAGTTAGCTAAAAGTGCTGCACTCGGGTCTTCTTTTTTAATGGCACGAAATGCTGTCGGTGCACTAAAAAGTGCTGCCACTTGGTATTCTTCGACCACTCGCCAAAACGCCCCTGCATCTGGAGTTTTAATCGGTTTTCCTTCGTATAATACGCTAGCGCAACCATAAATCAGCGGGCCATAAACAATATAAGAATGCCCCACAACCCAGCCAATGTCGGATGCAGCCCAAAACACTTCACCGGGCTCCATGCCGTAAACGGTTTTCATACTATAGTTTAATGCCACTGCGTGGCCGCCCTGCTCTCGCACTACTCCTTTGGGCGTACCTGTGGTGCCGGAGGTATATAAAATATAAAGCGGGTGGGTGCTAGGTAACGGCACTGCATCAAAGGATTCTGGCGTGTTTGCCACCACCGTCCAGTCTACATCTCTTGGCGATGACATCTGCGCTTGGTATGCCTCACGCTGTAAAACAATACAATGTTCAACTTGATGCTTTGCCAACGACAGCGCTTCATCCAGCATAGGTTTGTATTCAATGGTACGGTCTATTTCAATTCCGCAAGAGGCGCTGATCACCAGTTTTGGCTTAGCATCGTCTATTCTCACCGCAAGCTCATGGGGCGCAAAGCCGCCAAACACCACCGAATGAATAGCACCAATGCGCGCACATGCAAGCATAGCAACGACCGCCTCAGGCACCATGGGCATATAAATAACCACCCTATCACCAACACTTACACCAAGCTGATTTAAGCCAGCCGCAAAATGGCTCACTTGAGAGAGCAACTCACGATAGCTAATTGTGCGTTTGGTATTCGTCACCGGCGAGTCATAAATTAGCGCGGCTTGCTCGCCTCGGCCTTGGTGTACATGATGGTCGAGTGCCAAATAACTGGTATTCATCAAGCCATCACTAAACCAATGACTCAGCCCCTCTTGGTCTTGGGTATGTCCGATTTTTGGTGGCGTATGCCAATCAAGCCGTGTCGCTTCGTTGAGCCAAAACGCCTCTGGGTCTTGGGTAAATGTGTGGTATGCCTGTTGATAGGTTGCTGTTGTCATAATAGGTTACTCAGTTTCGCTGGAACTTAGTAAAGATAGATAAAAAACCGCCAAGTTTTGATGAGACTTTAGTCTTGCGGGGATGATATAGATCAAAATCTAGGTGGTTATATGCAGTTGAGATTTAGATAAGGGATAGGTTAACTTAGCAACTACATATTTGCGCGTTCTAATTTTATTGTGCCGGCAGCAAATCTTCTAAGAAAAAGGCGGATAACTCTGAGCGGCCATTTAAACCTGCTTTAGCATAAACAGACAAGGATTGTGCGCGAGCGGTTTTTTCACTGGTCCCACGCACGTTTGCTACTTCTTTTAAGCTTATACCCTTGAGTAGTAAAAAAGCCACTTCTTTCTCAGCAGGGGTGAGTTGCCAATGATCTAATTGTTCGTTAATCAGCTTAGATAAACCATCTAAATATTCTTTTGACTGCTGTCGCCATTGTGCTGCTTCCAGCCTTAAATTTTCGGTTAGTTGGCGCTCAGACTTTAAATCTTGCTTAAGCTTAAAAAGATCTTTAAAAATGTAAAACACACCTGCTAATGCTAACAGCCCTGCCGCTCCTTCAACGATAAGGTGCCAAATTTCAACACCTTCTTTTAAGTCGGTCATTACATCAAAGCTAATTAACACCGCAATGATTAACAGGGTTGTTAGTAATATTATCCGGTCTTTACTGCTCATGCTTTACTCATGTTCAGATCCGCTTCCGTGTTTGTCATATTCATCATGTTCGTTTTCACCTGCAGCTTCAAATTCAAACAAACTTAATGTTATGCCAAATACCGATGTGGTTCGACTGACTGGATCAAAGTTTTTCGATAAAATGGTGCTACAACTTAAGATAAATACTAAATAAATAACTGCTAATAAAGTGTGCTTTGGTACCGATGCCTCGGTGTTTGGCAAGTTTTTTTCTCCCGTTATCATGCTTTTGCCAATTGGATCTTTGTATTTAATGGTATGTAATACAATACCAACTAAATGCAGTACTACGATTAATATAAAAGCGTTAGCGCAAAATTCGTGTATTTCTTCAATGGCATCATCAAATGGACCTGTGATCATCAACAAACCAGTAATGCCTAGGCAAATACTCAACAGCATCATCACCACTGATGCCCAACTAGATGCAGGGTTATGCCCAGCGTATCGTTGGTTTTCACCTGATACGCTATTTTTTAAATAGTTAATTAACGCTTTAGGTTGCAGTAAAAAGTCTGAAAACTTGGCGTGTTTACTCCCTATCACTCCCCAAATTAACCGCCAAGATAATGCGAAACATAAGGTGATGCCTGCGATCATATGATAGGAAAACAATGCGTTATCATCGTCTACCCATTTACCGATAACAAAGGCAATAAAAAAACAGCCAGCAAATAGCCAGTGAAAGCAGCGAGTTGGAAGGTCGTATACGCGTTTCATGATCAGCTCCTGTTTGAACAAGGTGAATTTTGTAATAGACACTATTGTGGCGTTCCAATTCAACCTTTGACCATAGAGCAAATGACCTACGCAACTAATTTCTCTTATTTTTCATAAGAATAACAATAACCACTTTCAAAAATGGTAATAAGTTTTTTAGACTGAAAACATGAGCAAACAAATAAACAATGATGACACAACTCTATTTGGGTACTGCAGCCTTTTTAGGAACGTCCAAATTTGAAGTGGGTGTCTGTGATTTATGGTAGTATATTTTGAGGAATAAGCTTAGGTTGTGTTGGCAATATTCAACGATATCGTTTTAGCATAAGCAACGGTAGCATCGAAGGACAAAACCAATTTATTTTTTGATATTAATAGTTCAGCATCATTGATTTAACAGCAGCACCTAAGAGGCGCTGCTAAGCCTAATCAGCTTTACCTTACATAGATATAGGTTACCTGACTTGCAGCGTAACCATTGACATTGCTTGATTTATACATGCTACCATTAAAGTTGTAGATATTAGCATAATTCAGCATGCCGTAATCGCGGCCACTACCAGAGCAACCTGACGATTCGTGCCAAAACAAACGAAATCTCGCTTCGCCTGTGCGATTTTTATTCTCTCCAAGTGTATCTTGAAGTGGTATACAGTTTGCCGTGTTTAACACGCTGATATCTGCAATGGCGTAATTATTAATAGCAGGCATCACCATATACATTTCTCGCATGTTGCTTTTGTAGTTAACCCACTGTGCATCCGTCAGATGGTAGTTTGCATCAAAACTCGTGATATTTTGTGTTGCTTCAAACCAACCATCCAGCGTCGTGTTACTGTTAGCATAGTTATAACCAACCACTCGACGCAAGCCAACCAGTGTCCAGCCTCCCCCTGTTCATCCATATTACAATAAGTTGTGAACTCTGGCATGATATCGTTGCCGTCTTGATCAAGGATATAGAACCCTGATGGAGACTGTGGTTCATTTTGTAGTAACTCATTACAACTTGTATAGTAAGGGCTTGGTAAAGTAATAGCTTCTTTATTTGCTCGAATATTTACAGTATCTGAGCCATATGAAGTCACGTCTTGGGCAAACAAGTGACCGTCTATCGTTAGTACGTTGATGACTTCCTCAATGTGTGTTAGCTCGGTGTCTTTTGATTGCTCTTCGGATAGGGTAAGCTCGTGTTGTTTAAATGTCGTACCAGTGTGGTCCATAACAACTTGATCTACATAATATGCCTGACCTGAATCAAGCGTCCCTTCCTTACTTGGTGCATAGATAGCCAAATATGCGACTGTCTGTTGTGTAGTAGCACGACCTGCAACTGGTTGCTCTTGGTACTGTACGTAAGCACTGAAACCTAGCTGATTAACATTACTCGCACGAGCAACATAAGAAGACTGATTAGTATCACTTTGACCACTCAAAAATAGATAAGGCACCTGTGGCAATTGCTGCGTGAAACGGAACTCTTTTTCAGAAGTCCCCAGTACAATACTGCCAACTTCCCATATTGAGCCATCCGCCATTTCGTAACGGCCTTTCTCTAGCGTGAACGTAGATATAGTCTCCCCTTGATGGCCCCCATCCAAATAATCCCACTCTGCAAATCGTACCGACACAGAGCCATTTCCATTATCTGAGACCATCACGTTACCAGGCTCAGCATCATTTAAACTTGCAACACCAGTAACTAGCACCTGCTTTTGAGTTTTAGCAATCACAATATGTTGATCTGTTACGGTATACTCAGCCAGATTAAATGCATTAGCAGAAGTACCAGCAAGGATACAGCTCGTAAGTAGAGTTTTCTTTAACATATAAAAGTCCTTTCTAAGTATTATTGGAAGAAGATTTTTCTCTGAAAATATTTTTGTAAAAATACCGTCTCAGATTCAAAATTTGCAATCGATTTACATCAATATATGAAATCATCAGGAAGTGATTATGTTACCTACTGCTCGCTTTCAAGCTTTAGCAGCAGCGCTTTAATATCATCTTTTGCGCCGGTGATATGTTTTTTCAAAAAGTCACAGGCCCCTTTGGTATTTTTATCGCGGCACAATTCTAGTAGTTGGCGATGTTCATCTGGTGCGGTTTTAATGCCACCTGCAAGTAGGATATGCATGCGCACATAACGCTCGGAATTTTTACTGTACACATCCACCAGCTCACGAGTCTGTGGGCGCTGTGCTTTGCTGTAGAGTTTGCTGTGAAATTCGGCGTTAAGCTTGCCAGTTGCCAGTTGTGTATCGCCAGCTGCCATTGCTTCTTCAAGCTCGGCTAAGATGGCCTCAGCTTCTAGCAAGTCGCGCGCCGTTAACTTATCGATTGAATGGCATAAAAGCTCGGCTTCCAACAATGCGCGTAGGTCAAAAATTTCGTCGATTTGCTCAGCGCTTAAACGTGTGACCGTCGCGCCTTTGTGCGCTTCAAAGTTAACTAAGCCTTCGGCTTCTAGTTGCAGAAGTGCTTCTCTAACGGGAATACGACTTACATTTAACTCATCTGCCAGCGCGGCTTGCCTCAGCGGCTCGCCCGCTTTGATTTCGCCTGTGAGGATTTTTTCACGAATTGCTTCAGCAACTAATTGAGTTCGAGTTTTATGTACAATCGCCATAGTATTTAGTAATTATTGTTTTATGAACTCATTATAAACGTATCTGAGTTCAAATTGCATGTTTGTCGAGTATATAAGTTTGATGTGCGAATTATGTCTGAATAAAAAAGCCCATAGCAATACTATGGGCTTGGTTTGCTTAACTTTGTATACAAATTGGTCTTACGAATCGTTTTAGCGCTTCTAACCCTACCGACGTTGAACGTACATCAGTTGATGACGGAAACGGCCCGCCATGGTTCATGGTGGCACACACTTCAACGCCCGTTGGCATTTGCCCGTAAATCAATCGACCTACGCGGTATTGTAACGCCTCTATGATGTTTTCGGCTTGATGTAAGTCAGAATCAGTGCCATGAATACTGGCGGTGAGCTGTCCATCTAAGTCTGCGATTAAAGCTTTAAGCTGCGCTATGTTGTCATAGCTCACCACTAGAGCACTTGGCCCAAATACTTCTTCTTTAAGCGTTGCATCGGTTGCAAAACTTTCACTATCCGTTAAGAACAAGTGGGCGCTTGCGTGAAACGGCTGTGCTTGTTCGCCAGAGCTCAATAAGGTTACCTGAGGGTGTGATTTTAGCGCCGCGATGCTGTTTTGATAAGCTTTTAAAATGCCCGGAGTCAATAAAGTATCTGAAGGCGCTGCGCTAATATTTTGCTTAGCTGTCTCGATAAATGTTTGTGAATGATTGCTTGGCACCAACCAAATACCGGGGCTAGTACAAAATTGACCATTGCCCATAAGTAAAGACTGGACAAATTGTGCACCAAGCTCTGCGCCTTGCGACTGTATTTTTTCAGGCAAGACGATTTGCGGGTTTACGCTACCAAGTTCACCGTAAAGCGGGATAGGTTCATGGCGCTTTGCGATGGTGTCCTGCAATGCTTTTGCGACGCCAAAGGAGCCCGTAAATCCAACCGCTTTGATAGGCTCAGCTTTAACCAGCCAATGCGCGACATCGTACGCATTCGCTTGCAACATTGAAAACACCCCGCTTGGCATATCACACTTGCTTATTGCTGCGGCAATGGCCTTGGTCATTAGCTCACACGTTGCCGGATGTGCTGGGTGACCTTTATACACCACGGGGCAACCAGCGGCTAACGCAGCTGCGGTATCGCCTCCAAGCGTTGAGAAAGCATAAGGGAAGTTTGATGCACCAAACACCGCAACAACGCCAATAGGAATATGCTTAAGCTGTGTTTTTGGCTTAGGCAACGGCGTGCGATTTGGGTCCGCTTGCTCTTCCTTAACAAGGCAAAGCTCAGCTAGGTTATCTCTCAGCGCAGCGGCAAATGCGTTTAACTGGTTTACCGTGCGGCCGCGCTCGCCCTCAAGCCTTGGTCTTGGCAGGTTAGTCTCTGCCATTGTGGTGGTGATTAGCTCATCACCGAAGGCGAGAATTTCTTGGGCTATCGTCTCTAAAAATTCTGCTCGAGCAGTCATCGAGGTTTTACGATAAGCCTTAAAAGCCAGCTCTGCTGCATCAACGGCTTCTTCTACTTGTGCTTCACTGGCGTTAAAAAATGCTTGCGTTAACGGTTCATTGGTTGCTGGGCAAAATGCGTAAAACGTAGTTGCCGTTTGTGCGGCTTGCCACGCACCGTTGATGTAGCTCTTTCCTGATAAATTCATTGTTAGCTCCTGTTTTCTTTCAGTCTTAATGGCTAGAGCACCTGAAAACCAAATGCATACGGATCTTCGTCATCTACAGTGATACAGTTAC
Source organism: Pseudoalteromonas piscicida (assembly GCF_002208135.1). Taxonomy (NCBI): domain Bacteria; kingdom Pseudomonadati; phylum Pseudomonadota; class Gammaproteobacteria; order Alteromonadales; family Pseudoalteromonadaceae; genus Pseudoalteromonas; species Pseudoalteromonas piscicida. Next base: position 1,619,622 of record NZ_CP021646.1, on the reverse strand, counting down.
TCCCCGTTTGACGTGCCCAGCCTTGAATACTTGGCTGAATTGCGGCTTTTCCAGCGACTTCAGTTGTGCCTTCAACCTTACCGATAAATTGGCTGCCTATGATGCTCTCGTGAACAAACGTATCGCCATCTTTTAGCAGTCCTTTTGCAAACAACTGTGCCATTCGTGCACTTGTGCCGGTGCCACAAGGCGACCTATCAATCGCTTTATCGCCATAAAAAACGGCGTTGGCCGCATGACTATCTGGATGTTGTGGCTTGCCTGTCCACAACACATGGGAGGCGCCACACACAGTAGAGTCTTGAGGGTGAATTGGGTTTATTTGCTTGTTAACTGCCGCGCGCACTTTGGGGCTCCACGCCAGTAATTCCGCGGCGCAGCTTTGATCCACACCAGCAAATAGACTTTGAGGCTCAACAATAATGTAAAAGTTACCGCCATAGGCAATATCAACGATGAGCTCTCCTAGCCCATCCACATGAACAGGCACCGCTTGGTGCGCCAAAAATGCCGGCACATTGTAGAGCTTTACCCAAGTCACTTTACCAGCCTTCATCTCATAATAGGCATTCACGCGCCCCGCAGGGGTGTCAAGCTTGAGTACACACTGTTCCTTTGGAGTAATAAGGCCGCTTTCAAGGCCAAAAGTGACTGTCCCGATAGTGCCGTGCCCACACATAGGCAAGCACCCAGAAGTTTCAATAAATAGGATTGCCACATCCCCATCAGCAGTGGTCGGTGGATATAAAAAGGCACCCGACATCATGTCATGGCCTCTGGGCTCAAACATCAATGCGCGCCTTATCCAATCGTAGTCACGTAAAAAATGCTGGCGCTTTTCACTCATGCTCTCGCCCAAAAGCGTTGGATGACCGCTTGTGACCAAGCGCACGGGATTGCCACAGGTGTGGCCATCTATACAATAGTAGGTGCCTAAAATCATACGCTTAGTCCAAGTTATACTGGCTTAAGTCAATTCGATTTGCCATCGCTTCATCGTACAAACGACTCACATAAGCCTTTTGCTCTTGGGTGAGTGGCAATCTTGGAGAACGAGTCACTTCACTACCGCGTCCGGCCAAATGTTCTGCATATTTGATGCACTGCACCAGGGTCGGAATAGTATCTAAGCGTAGCAAAGGTAAAAACCAACGCCACAGCGCACGCGCTTCTTCATAGCGACCTTGTTCAGCAAGTTTGTAAATAGCCACTGACTCGCGTGGGAATACATTGGTCAATCCCGAGATCCAACCTGTCGCACCAAGCATTAGGCTTTCCAGTGCGATATCATCAACACCACCAAATACAACGTAGCGATCGCCAAATTCGCTAAACAGCTCGCTAATACGGCGGGTATCTTCCGTAGCCTCTTTTACTGAAACAATATTGGACTCTTCAGCTAAGATTTTCATGCCTTCAATAGACACATCGACACCGTAGGTCACCGGATTGTTGTAAATCATAATAGGTAATGATGTGCTTCGTGCTACCTGTTGGTAATGATGAATCGCTTCACGCTCGGTTGAGCGATAAACCATCCCCGGCAATACCATTAGTCCATCTATGCCGAGCACTTCTGCATCCTTGGCAAACTCGACAGCAAGCGCTGTTGTGGTTTCAGCCACACCACTAAGTAGTGGCACTCTATCACCTACCACTTCTTTTGCAGCTTTTAAAACTTGGCGTTTCTCGTCAGCCGTGAGTGAGCAGTTTTCACCGACGGTGCCTAATACTATGATGCCATGAACCCCTTCGTTAATCAGGTTATCTATCATCGCTTTGGTGGTATCAAAGTTGATGCTTTCGTCATCATGGAATTGAGTGGTTACTGCTGGATATACACCCTGCCAATTTACGTTCATGGTTCTCGCCTTTCATTAGGTTGTTTAGTTATTATGCTTGCCATCATAGGTATATTGTATACAATAATCAATATTCAAAAGAGAGATTTTTTTAGCCATCAACTCAAATGACTGGCCTAAATGTCTGTAATCTTATGATTTATAAGTGGTAATTTTTTTCTTTTTGGTATTTAAACGAGGCCTGATTGATGTCTATGTGGAAATACAATTTAGGATGGTGAGGTGAATTGTGGAAAGTAATAATAAAATTGCAGTGATCG